>DYKL01000170.1 GCA_020722645.1 Acetofilamentum sp.
TTTTCAAGTATTTTGATAATTGTTAAATTTGTTAAGGAATTGCTGAATTTTTTTGATAAAATTTTTGATTTTTATTTTTTCGTATATCTTTGCAAACCAATTTTTAAAAGTACAAAATTTATTTATAATGGAAATAATCAAAAATGACAAAGGCGAATTAGAAGGTACGCTAATCGTAAAAATCGAAGAAAAAGATTATATAAATCAATACGAAGCAGAACTCAAAAAATTAGGCAAAAGTGCCAATATAAAAGGTTTCAGACCAGGAAAAGTTCCAACCGGTGTTCTTAAAAAAATGTTTGGAAACGAAGTGAAAGTTCAGGAAGTTCATAAAATTCTTGACGAATCTGTAAAAAAATATCTGAAAGATAATAGTATAGACATTATCGGAGATTTGTTACAGTCAGAAGAACACGAAACAAAATTTGATGTTGCCAATTCTAACGATTATGAATTTGCTTTTGACTTTGGCTATTTCCCTGAAATAAAAATTAACTTGCAGGATATTACAGTTCCTGAGTACAACATTGAATTAGAAGAAACATCAGTAGATGAAGAAATTGAAAATTTGCTTGAAAAAAACAAAGAACCCGTTGAAGTTGAACAAGCAAGCATTGAATCTGTATTAAGAGTAGATTTAACAGAATTGAACGAAGATAAAACACCAAAAGAAAACGGCATTAAAACCGAAAGTAGTATAATCAGCGTAGAATATGTTTCAGATGAAGCTCGCGAACAATTTGTAGGTGTTAAAAAAGACAGTGTTTTTACCATAGATGTTAAACAAGCATTTCAGAATGAATCGGATTTGGCTGGTTTGTTAAATATAGGAAAAGACAAAATTCAAGAAATCGGAAATTTATTCGAAGTTAAAATTGTTTTAATCGAAGATTATAAAAAGCCGAAACTTAATGAGAAATTATTTGAAAGATTTTTCGGTCAAGATAATGTTAAGACAGAAGAAGAGTTTAAAGAAAAAATCAGAGAAAAAATAATTAAAAGATATAACGAAGAAACTAAAATTAGATTGAAATTTGATTTGATGACAGTTCTTCAAGAGAGTTTTGATTTGAAATTGCCTGATGAATTTATAGTAAGACTTTATAAAAACAACAGTAAAGAAAAAACAGAAGAAGAAATAAGAAAAGATTTGGATTCTGTTAAAAAAGCTTTAAAATGGGATAGAATTATCACATTGCTATCAAATGAGTTTAATTTGAAAGTTGAACAAGAAGATTTGTTAAATACCAGTAAACAAAATATAATGAATTATATGGCTCAAATGGGCATTGCAGCTAATATGTTTCCTAAAGAACAACTTAACAAGTTTGCTGCCGACGAAATAAAGAAAATGGACGTAAACAACCGTTATCAACTTGTTTTCAAAATTCTTGAAGATAAAGTTCTTTATCATATAAGCGATAAAGTTAAAAAAGAACAGAAGAATATTAAAATTAAAGAACTTGTAAAAATTTACGAAGAAGAAAACAAAAAACTGAAAAAAGAAAATAATTTGAGCACAGAACAAAACAACGAAAATCAAGAAGAAAAAACAAAAGACGAATAGTATCAATGAGTTTTTAAATATAAAAAACCTCCGAAGCGGAGGTTTTTTTCTGAAAAAAAAGCAAATAATATTTTTTGCAAAGTATTGATATTTAGTTACTTGTTTTTTGAACTAAAAAAAATTGAAAATTATGTTTGAAAAATAAATTTTTTATTTGTTTCTTTGTTTATATAGAATAAATAAAAAAAATTGTATTTAAAATTATAAAAATTAAATAATTATGCACCAAGATGAATTTAAAAAATACGCAACAAAAAAACACGGTATAAGCAGTTGGGTGTATGAACAATACGCCAATAAAATTACTAATATGACACGTTCGGTGATAGAAGAAAGAGAAATGCCTTTTCGCGAAGTAGATGTATTCTCAAGATTGATGCACGAACGTATAATATTTATCGGTACTGTAATCGATGACATATATGCAAATGTTGTTCAGGCACAACTTCTTTTTCTTGATTCTGTTGATCCTTCAAAAGACATTCAAATTTACCTTAATACTCCCGGCGGGACACTTTACGGAGGTTTCGGTATATATGACACAATGCAGTTTATAAATCCTGACATAGCTTGTACATGTACAGGACTTGCCGCTTCTATGGGTGCTGTTATTCTAAGTGCAGGAACAAAAGGAAAACGTTCTGCCCTGCAACATTCCAGAATTATGATGCATCAACCTTATGGTTACACAGGCGGACAGGCTTCTGATATTGAAATTGACGTTGAACATCTGAAAAGTATGCAAAATGACCTCTACGATATTATCGCTCACCATTCAGGACAACCTTTTGACAAAATTAAAACTGATGTGGACAGAGATTTTTGGATGACTCCTCAATTAGCACTTGAGTACGGCTTAATTGATAAGGTTATTGATCGAAATAAAAAGAAGAAATAATTTAATAATACAAAAATTTACAAAATATGTTTAAAAACGAATATAACGAAATTTTAGAAACTTTAAATTCAGTAAATTTCAGAAAAAAGTTTTTGGAAAAACGCAAAATATTTTTTTGGGGACCTGTTTTTGACGAAATCTCAGAAGAAATTGTTAATCAACTATTATACCTCGAAATGATGGAACCCGGTAAAGAAATAACAATGTTTATAAACAGTCCGGGTGGTTCTGTAACTTCCGGATTAAGCATTTATGATACAATGCAGATGATTTCTTCTCCTATTTCTACTATTTGTATGGGAATGGCAGCATCTATGGGTTCTGTTTTACTTTCCGGAGGTGCAAAAGGACGAAGATTTATTTATCCAAACGGCGAAGTAATGATTCATCAACCTTCTATTAGTTCAGGCTTTCAGAGCCGTGCTTCTGATTTGATTATTACTGCTGAAGAAATCAAAAAAACAAAAGTCAGATTATCTCAAATTCTTGCTGATAACTGCGGAAAAACTCTCGAACAAGTGCTTATTGACAGTGACAGAGACCATTGGATGGACGCAAAGGAATCAGTTGAATATGGGATTGTTGATGCTGTAATTGATAAAATTATTTTGTAATTTTTATTTTTAAAATTTTATGAGTAACAAACAGGAATATTGTTTAATTTGCGGAAAAAAGGAAGAAGAATTATCTTATCTTTTGCAGGGTGTTAAAGGCTCAATTTGTGATAATTGCATTGAAATGGTGTATAAAATATATCAAATTGATAAACAAGACAATAAAAAAACAAAAAATAAACAGTTTAAACTAATTAAACCTGCCGAAATAAAAGAATTTTTAGATAAATATGTTATCGGACAGGAAGAAGCAAAAAAAGTTCTGGCTGTAGCCGTTTACAATCATTACAAAAGACTTAATTCTCATATCAATTTAAAACACAATACTGATGAAGTAGAATTGGAAAAATCAAATATTTTGCTGGTTGGGGAAACAGGTACAGGAAAAACTCTTTTAGCTAAAACTATTGCAAAATTGCTTGATGTTCCATTTACAATTGCTGATGCTACGGCTCTTACACAAGCCGGATATGTAGGCGAAGATGTTGAAAGTATTCTTGCCGGATTATACCAGAATTCAGGCTATGATAAAGATGCTACCGAAAGGGGAATTGTTTTTATTGATGAACTCGACAAAATTGCCAGAAAAGGAGATAATCCGTCAATTACAAGAGATGTTTCAGGTGAAGGTGTCCAGCAGGCACTTCTGAAAATTATTGAAGGGGCTATTGTTAACGTGCCTCCCGAAGGTGGCAGAAAACACCCGCATCAACAGTTTATTAAAATTGATACAAAAAATATTCTTTTTATCTGTGGCGGAGCATTTGACGGTCTTGAAAAAATTATTGCTAGAAGGCTTAATACACAAGCTATTGGATTTAATCTCAAAGATAAAGATAAAGTTCATAAATTTAATCTGCTCAGACACATTATTCCGCAAGATGTTAAAAGTTTCGGACTTATTCCTGAAATTGTCGGGCGTTTACCGGTACTTACTTATTTAGACCCATTAGATAAAGATGCTTTAAGACGTATTTTGACAGAACCCAAAAATGCTATTTTAAAACAATATATCAAACTTTTTGAAATTGATGGTATTGAGCTTATCTTTGAAGAAAAAGTTTTGGAATTAATCGTTGAAAAAGCTGTTGAATATAAAGTTGGAGCCAGAGGATTACGTTCTCTTTGCGAGACAATTATGACTGATGCTATGTTTGAAATGAAAGCCGATAAAAACAATACACTCAAAATTACATACAAATATGCTTTAGAAAAACTCAAAGACAAAGAAAATATCAGAGTTGCATAACTATCAAAATTATCAATATGGATAAATCCGCTCAAATTTTAAAAATGGTTGAAGAAAAGGGTAAGTTAAAACAAATTGTTTTTGATAATACCTTAAATTCTTTTAATATGATTAAATCAATTCTTAGCAATCAGGCTAAAGAATTTAATCAAAAATTGAAAACTCAGGACAGCAGAGTAAGATTTGAGTACAGAAATGCGGGTTTATTTCAATGTGAATTTCGTGTTGCAGGTGATTTGTTGGTTTTCTATATGCACACTAATGTTTTTGAATTTGACAGAGACCATAAAATCTGGACTTTACCTTTGGCAAAACAAGACAAAGATTCAACTTATTCGGGTATTATCAGCATTTTTAATTTTTTAAACGACTCTTTCAAATATAATCGCTCTGAAGATTTAGGCTATTTAATCGCAAGAATTTTTATCAATAACAAAAAATTTTACTTTGTTGAAGGTAAACAACAAATGGGATATTTGTCAAATGACTTCGGAACTAATGAGATTGACGAAGATGCTATTAAAGGAATAATTCAATCAGCTATTTTGTATTCCCTGAAATTCGATTTACTCGTTCCGCCTTACGATCAGGTTAAAATTGTTAATGTTGACCAGATTCTTGAATCAAGAAGACAAGGTATCCAAACCGGTAAAAGATTAGGCTTTTCTTTTAATTCTGACGATATTACAGGAGGAGATTTACTTTATACAGGAGGATGATTTTTATAAGAATTTATATTTTTTTACGCTATATTTTTGAATAATATATTTCTATTTAATATTAAAATTTTATTTTACTAATGCAAATTTCAGACGAAAAATTAAAACATTTATTAAGTGAATATTTTGGATTTGATGCCTTTATTGGACGACAAAAAGAGGTTATTATTAGCCTTTTAAACGGAAATGATTCTTTTGTTCTTATGCCCACCGGCGGAGGAAAATCTTTATGTTATCAGTTACCGGCTTTAATTTATCCGGGTACCGCAATTATCATTTCACCTCTTATTGCTCTAATGAAAAATCAAGTGGACTCTATGCGAAGTTTCAGCGAAGAAGACGGAATAGCTCATTTTATGAATTCAACACTTAACAGAAAAGAACTTCAGAAAGTCAGACAAGACATTACCGAAGGTCGTACAAAAATGCTGTATGTGGCTCCGGAATCACTGACAAAACAAGAAAATGTTGATTTTCTTAAAAACATTGATATTTCTTTCTTTGCAATCGACGAAGCACACTGTATTTCAGAATGGGGACACGATTTCAGACCAGAATACAGAAGACTAAGAACATTAATTAATGAAATTGGCAGAAAACCGATTATTGCGCTTACTGCTACTGCTACTCCTAAGGTACAACACGATATTTTGAAAAACCTCGAAATTTTAGACGCTGATATTTTTAAATCTTCATTTTTCAGAAAAAATTTGTATTACGAAGTAAGACCAAAAATTGAACCCGAAAAACAAATTATCAAATTCATTAAAAATAACAGCGGTAAATCCGGCATAATTTATTGTTTAAGCAGAAAAAAAGTTGAACAGATTGCAGAAACTTTACAGGTTAACGGTATTCAGGCTCTTCCATATCACGCCGGTCTCGACTCTGCTACCAGAACTCTGCATCAGGATAAGTTTTTGAATGAAGACGTTGATGTTATTGTTGCTACAATTGCTTTCGGAATGGGTATTGATAAACCGGACATTAGATATGTGCTGCACTATGACATACCCAAAAGCCTCGAAGGTTATTATCAGGAAACCGGAAGAGCCGGTAGAGACGGTGGCGAAGGGGTTTGCATTGCCTTTTACAGCTACAAAGACATTCAAAAGTTAGAGAAATTTTTACAGGGTAAACCTATTTCTGAACAGGAAATCGGAAAACACTTAATTCTAGAAACAGTCGCTTATGCAGAATCTGCTGTTTGTCGCCCAAAAATGCTTTTGAACTATCTGGGCGAAAACCTTGAAGAAAATTGCGGTAATTGTGATAATTGTATAAACCCAAGACCTACTTTTGACGGTAAGTTACATATAGTAAAAGTACTTGAAGCTGTAGTTGCCGTTAAAGAAAAATTCAGCTCCGAACACGTCGCTAAAGTTATTTCCGGCGAACAGGAATCTGCACTTAAAACATACAAACACGACAAATTAAAAGTTTTCGGAAGCGGTAAAAATGAAAATTATCATTTCTGGGATTCAATTATCAGACAATCAATGGTAAATGATCTTTTGACAAAAGACATCGAAAATTATGGTCATATAAAACTAACAGAAAAAGGCTATCAGTTTTTGCAGAAACCTTATCCTATTAAATTGTCAAAACCACACGATTACGAATCTATTACCGAATATGTCAAAGATGACGTGCCTCAAAATGCAGGTATGACAACTGCCGACCAAGAGCTTTTTAATCTTTTGAAGGATTTGCGTAAAAAAATATCTAAACAAAAAGACGTACCTCCATTTGTTATCTTTCAAGATCCTTCTCTTATGGATATGGCTATTCAATACCCCATTTCTATCGAAGAGTTGAAAAATATTGTTGGTGTCAGCGATGGAAAAGCAAAAAGATTTGGCGAAGAGTTTATACAGCTTATTAAAAAATACGTTGAAGAAAAAGAAATCGAACGACCACAAGATATTATAGTCAGGTCGGTACCAAAAAAATCTAATTTGAAAATATTTATTATACAAAGCATTGACAGAAAGGTTGATTTTGAAAATATTTGTGAAGCCAAGCAAATTTCTTTTGAGGAACTTTTAGACGAAATTGAAGGAATTATAAATTCCGGAACAAAACTCGATATTAATTATTATATCAACAAAGTTATTGAAGAAGACAAACAACTTGATATCTGGGAGTATTTTGAACAAGCTACGACTGATTCTGTTGATGACGCATTAGATGAACTTGACGATGATGAAATTTCGCCTGAAGAAATCAGGCTGGTGCGAATTAAATTTATCTCTGACAAGGGACATTAAATATTTGGTATTGACTTAAACCTGTAGATTTGTCAGTGGTGACACCGACAAAAGCGTGTATTGCCGACGTTTCATGTGTAAATAATTTTGTAAGTCGTTGATTTGTAATTATTTTCATTC
>DYKL01000654.1 GCA_020722645.1 Acetofilamentum sp.
TCTGCCATCGGATAGGAAAAGGATCATTTTTTTCTGGTTCCGACAAGATAAAAATTTCCAGCCAAATGGTCAATTGGTGTTATATTAAAATCTATATTTTTGTATAAGTTTTGAAAATTTTTAAAATAATCAACATTATCAATACCGTCAAAATTTGATTGAAAAGCAATAAGACAGTAATCAAAATTTAAGTATTTAAGTAAATGTTCTCTCAAAGATAAAGGCATTTCAGAAAATGACCAAGTTGCTATAAATAATGTACCTGCACATTCATTTTTTATTAAATTCTCATCCCCTGTAAAAACGGTATTGTTCAAATATTTTTTGTCTATATTTCCTATGTAAAATTCTTGTAATGCAGAAAATTCTGGCAAATCAAAAATAACATACTCATTTTTGTAATGCATATTTCGAAACAATCTGCACATGCTTCCATACCCCCCTCCAAACTCTATGACACGATTAATATTTTCTAATTTAGATACATCAAGAAAAAAACTAAGACTGTAAGCATGATGAACTAAATTACCAGAAGTGTTTTTGTTTAAAAAGTATGGTTTGGGATTACCAATTTTAGACTCAACAATTCCATCAATTAATTGATTATTTTTAACAACTTTTTTATATTCTACATCTGGTGCTTCAAAGAACATAGTTTTTTGAATAACTTTCCAATTTAAAAAATTGTTTATATCACTATTTAATATCTCACTGCGAACAAGTTTTCTATTATTTTCCCAAGATGAAGTGCCAAGTGGTTCGCTTCCATTAATTTTTTTTATTTTTGCTCTCAATATCTCTAATTCTGTTGAGTTTGCTTTAACTATCGATTCAGCTTTAGTATATTTGTGCTTATATGCTATAAGCCTTCTTTTGATTTTATTTATGTAGTTCATTTTATTTTCCCTTTTAAAAGTGATTTAATCATTATTTTTAGTCCATTCACAAAACTAAGCTTATTATCCTTTCCATAATTTCGCCAACGGTCTGTTACTTCCTCTTGAAAAAAAAGTTTAATTTTTTTATTGTCATTTGTATTGTATATATAAATAACATCTTCAAATACTGTGATTTCTTTATTCATCGGTAAAACATTCATAATTCCTTTTAAAGATGGCCAATTCTGAAATTTGTGTGGATATGGAGGTGGTGCCAAAAATAATCTTG
>DYKL01000171.1 GCA_020722645.1 Acetofilamentum sp.
CCATTCTGCAAAATTAAAAAAATTTACAATCCCCCCTATATTTTGGATTGAGCCCGGATTACCCTTAAAATCGTATTCCAAAATAGTGTTTTTACCGCTCTGGTCGTATTGTTCTATTGGTTTTTCGTTTGAGTTCAAAACAGTTCTGCCTATGACCATATTTAAAAATTAAAAAAAATTTGTATTAAAAATAAAAAAAGTCTATCTTTGCAACACTTTTCAACAAGTTCCCGTAGCTTAATTGGATAGAGCATCTGACTACGGATCAGAAGGTTGGGGGTTCGAGTCCCCCCGAGAACGCTTTATAAATCGCTGATAATCAGCGATTTTTTTATTTCAGTTTATCATTTTTTAACCAATAATTTATTCCTAGTCTTATTTTTCCGTAAGATATTTGCTCTTTGAGATAAAAATAAAGCGGACTTATTGAATTTTCGTAATCTTTTGCTTCCATTGCATCTTTTATTTTGTCCAATTCATCTTTTGTAACAAAATCGGATATATCAATATCATAATCATCTGAATATAGTTTGGCAATATGTGAAAGGACAGTATCGGCGGATAAATTTCTTTGTTTTGATATTTCATCAATATTTAAACCCTCTTTGTATAAATCATAAGTTAAAATATATGTTGAACCTTTAATTTTTTCCCCTACTTCACTTTTTTCTCTTACAAATTTCAAGATTTGCCCCAAAAATTTGCTGCCGTATTTGTTGTTTTTAAAATCTCCAATTCCTGAAATAGTGCTAAGTTCATTATGATTAACAGGTTTTTTGTCTGCCATTTCCAATAAAGTAGCATCACTGAAAATGACATAAGGCGGTACTCCTTGGCTGTCTGCAATATTTCTTCTTAACTCTCTGAGAATTTCAAACAATTCGTTCTGCAACATTTTTGATTTGCTTAACGGTTTCGCTTCCTGTTCTTTTTGTTCTTTTCTTTTACTGATTTCAACAACATTTACCAAATTTACTTTTCTGCCTTTAAAAAGCACATTTTCACCGGCTTCTGTAATCTGCACACGATTTTTCATATCATAAGCTATTTCTATAAAGCCCTGATTAAGAAGTTGTAACATATACTGATACCAATCAACAAAACTTATGTCTTTTCCAACTCCGAATGTTTTAATATTTTGATAGCCTTTATCGTAAATTTCTTTTTTACCGGAACCTCTTAAAACATCAATAACGGTAGTCAGATTTTCTTCTTGCTTTAATCTGTATATCGCAGAAAGAGCTTTTTGGGCTATAATTGTACCGTCAAATTGTTTAGGCGGATTTTTACATACATCACAATTTCCACAGTCATTTTCCAAATATTCACCAAAATAACTCAAAAGAATTTTTCTTCGGCAAGTTTGAGCTTCGGCATATTCCTGAATTCTCTGAAGTTTGGCTAATTCAATTTCTTTGTTGTTTGGAGCATCATTTATGAATTTTCTGTACATCATCACATCTTGAATGCTGTAAAACATCAAAGTATCAGTTTTCAGACCGTCTCTGCCTGAACGCCCGATTTCCTGATAATAATTTTCGATATTTTTGGGCATATTGTAATGTATAACCCATCTCACATTAGGCTTATCAATACCCATTCCGAACGCAATTGTTGCACATATAATAGGAGTTTTGTCTGTAATAAAATTCTCCTGAACTTTTGAACGTTTTTTGCTTTCCATTCCGGCGTGATAAAATTCTGCTTTTATTCCTTCCTTTTTAAGAGTTTTTGCCATATCTTCGGTTGAATTTCGGCTAAGGCAGTATATTATTCCCGATTGATTCGGACGGCTTTTTATGAAATCAAGTATAATTTTTTTTCTGTTTTGTCCGGGTAAAACATTTAAACTCAAATTTGGACGGTCGAAAGAAGCTATAAATTGTCTGGGATTCTCTAATTTAAGCTGTTTTATAATGTCTCGAGCGGTAATTTTATCGGCAGTTGCGGTCAGTGCTATAATCGGAACATCGGGATAAAGTTCTTTCAAAATTTTCAGTTCTGTATATTCAGGTCGAAAATCATGTCCCCAATGTGAAATGCAATGTGCTTCATCAATTGCAAATAAGCTGATTTTAATTTTATTCAGCAGATTAACAAAACCGTCAGATACAATTTTTTCGGGCGAAACGTACAAAAGTTTTACATCGCCTGCTAAAACATCATTCTCTACAGAAATTTGCTGTTCAATGCTTAATGAACTATTTAAAAATGCCGCATTAATCCCAACTGATTTTAAATTTTCTACCTGATCCTTCATCAAAGCAATCAGAGGCGAAACTACAACTGCAACACCTTCGTTTAAAACTGCCGGAATCTGAAATGTTATAGATTTGCCTCCACCTGTCGGCATCAAAACAAGACAATCATTTTTATATAAAACTGATGAAATTATATCCTCTTGCAATGGTCTGAATTCATCGTATCCAAAGTACTTTTTTAATATTTGTTTCGCTTGTTGCATTTCTATTTTTTTTTGACAAAGCTAAATGTTTTTTTAATTTTTTAACTCCTAATTTGATTTTTTTGTATTTTCGTGGCATAATTTTAAAAAATATAAAATGAAAAAAATCTTCCTTTTATTCAGTCTCATTGTGCTTGTATTCAGCGGTATTGATGCACAAAAAATATCTGTTGATGCAGCTGAACAAATTGCTAAAAATGTTTTTTATGAAAATTTCGGCACAAAACAATCAGAAATTGATTTAGAACCGGTTTATACTGATTTTTTCAACGAAATTCCACTTTACTATGTTTTTAATCTGGAAAATGAAATTGGTTTTGTAATTGTTTCTGCTGACGAAAGAGTAATACCTGTTCTGGGTTACTCCAACGAAAGCCCCTACGATCACGAAAAAAGACCTGTTCAGTTTGCAGATTGGATGGAATCTTATTCTATACAAATTCAATATGTCATTGAAAACCAAATTCCTTCAACAACCGAAATTGATAAACTTTGGCAAAAATATAATTGCCCTGCTGAAAATTTCTCTTTTGAAAAAGGCACAAAAGATGTTTCTCCTTTGCTGGGAACAATTGCTTGGAATCAGGATTCAGGTTGGAATCAATATTGCCCGATAGCTTCGGGAGGTCCCGGTGGTCGTTGTTATGCCGGATGCGTTGCTACTGCTGCTGCTCAGGTAATGAAATTCTGGAATTATCCTGAAACAGGTGAAGGTTCTCACTCTTACACATGCGACTATGGTACATTATCAGCAGATTTTGGAGCAACAACCTACCAATGGGCATCTATGAGTAACACATCTTCTACAAGTGCAGCAGCTCTTTTAATTTACCATGTCGGTATTTCTGTTGATATGGATTACCAACCTGACGGTTCAGGTGCTTCTATATCTGATCTGGTTTATTCTTTCGAAAACTATTTTAAATACAAAGAAACAGCAGAATATAAAAATGCTGATTGGTATCCTACTACTTGGAAAGATATGTTAATAGCAGAATTAGAAGCAGGAAGACCAATGGTTTACAGAGGCTATACATCAGGAAGCAGTGGACACGCTTTTGTTTGTGATGGTTACAGAAGCAGCGACGAAAAATTCCATTTCAACTGGGGCTGGAGTGGCTACTCAAACGGATATTATGCACTATCAAATCTTAATCCCGGTGGATATGATTTTACAGATGAACAAGCTGCTGTTTTTGGAATAGAACCGGATATTCAAGTAACCTTAATGCCTCCTTCAAATCTTGATGCAAGCTTATCCGGTGATGATGTTACCCTTACTTGGGACGCACCATTTACTTTTGGAGACCCGCAAGAAATTTTTTATGCAGATATTAATAATGTTACAAATCTGAATTGGCCTACTCCCGAACGCTCAACTTTGTTTGATATTACTGATTTCAGTCTTTCTTATCCTGCTGAAATAACACAATTAACTCACTTCTTTTACGAACACACAAGCTATCCATGGCCTGATGCTACTTTCACATTTAAAATATATGATACAGATGGCAGTACCTTACTTTATGAATCTTCTGAAATGGAAGCAGAGCACATGGTTGAAATTACTCATACTCTTTCATCTCCGGTAATTGTATATGATGATTTTTATGTTGCTATTGTACCTGTTGATGCAAGCGGACACCCTTCATCTACTTCTGTTAAAGTCGCAACCGGTACAACTCACTCTTATTCAGGTAGTGCAGGAAGTTGGGAAATATATGACGACGGTACTGATGCTTATGAATTTGTTACTTATGTTAATATTGCAGGTGCTCAGAAAATCTCTTATAATCCTGATAAAAACACCTACAATTCAACTTCTGTTATTGATAATTCCTGCGTTTTAAAATTAAATCCTAAAGAATTACCTAAATACTCCAAAGCTTTTACCGGCTATAAAGTTTATAGAAATGATTTTGCAATTACCGGAGTTCTTCCGACATCTACTTTAACTTATTTAGATGATAATTTAAGTATCGGCTCATATACTTATTGCGTGAAGTCTGTTTATGACGAAGGGGAATCTGAATGTTCAAATGAAGAAACAGTTAACATAACAGTTGATATTCAGGAAAACGGAAACGAAATTTTAATTTATCCAAATCCGACAAATGACTTTTTATTTGTAAAATCAGCAAATTCGATAGATGAAATTAAAATTGTTGATATTTCGGGAAGAATTTTGTTTAGCCAAAACTATTCTGAAAACAATGCTCAAATTAATTTAGCAAATATTGAAAATGGAGTTTATTTTATTGAAATTTCTACTCCGGAAGGTAAAATTATCAAAAGTTTTGTTAAAAAATAAATACTATTAAACCGTCAAAAATTTCGTAACATAGCTAATTCGGATTTGAAATCCGTATTCAAATAATCAACTGATTTATAAAATTTTAGGATTACAAATCATTATTGTCCAGAACCTTTTTAATGATTTGAAAACTATTATTAAATATTATTCCTTAAATCCGTAAGTCTATACTTATATATCTGAAATTCAGCCAGGTGAAAACACCTGACTGGTGCAAACTACATGTTGCAGGTGTTTTCACCTGCAACCACTTACGAAAAGACTTGCGGATTTAAGGTTATTTAAAAGGTCATAAAACTAACTGCAGAGTCGAAACACAATGCCAATTGTCCTGCTGGAAGCAACTTGTTTGGATTAATAGTAATGTGAGTATAAAATCACATTGTTCAATTAATTACACTTTGTTAATGTCAATAGTTCGGCATATTTCATAGTAATTTGTTAATATTCAGCAAATTGATTTTGTATGTGTAACAAATTAGTAGTTGATTGAAAATCAATAATTTGCTTCCTTCGTTATTACTCAGGATGACGCTAATTGAAAAATTAACGAATTATTGTTAATGTAATATTGACAATAAATTTCAGTTCAAGCAAGATATTTCCAATATGACTGTTTGAGTGAAAAAAACAGAATATCTCGCAAAAGACAATTTGTCTTAGTAATCAATCTTCTTATAAAGATTTGATATAATAACTCACTCTGTTTCGGACAATAATATTTCAAATCAAAAAAAAACAAGTCATAATTAAAAAAAGTCTGAAAAGCATTTACTTTTCAGACTTTTCTTTCAGAATTCATTCTTTTGCAAATGATTAACCGCAACGGTCAGTCCGTATAAATTACTTAAAATTTCCGCTGTTTTTTCAGCACAGTAAACTGAGCGATGCCTGCCGCCCGTGCAACCAAAATTTACTTGTAAATTAGGATAAGCCATCTTTGAATAATTTTTAGCAGCATTTGTAATCATCTTTATAACATCAGATATAAACACTTCTACTTCTGCGTAACCCTCCAGATATGCTTTAACCGGTTCATCAAGAGCTGATAATTTTTTATAATATTCTATTCTGCCCGGATTAGGTAAAAATCTGCAGTCGAAAACAAATCCTCCTTTATTTCCTGTTTCATCAGGCGGATAACCGTTTTTGTGATACGAAAAACTAGTAATGTTTACAAGCAAATTTTTTGAATATCCTCTGAAGGTTTCTGCTAATTCGGAACTTTGTAACAAAATAAGTGATTTGTACAATTCAGGAAATTCATCTTTTGTAATGTATTGATTATCAAGCATCATTGCAATATTTTCCAATGCTTTCGGTATGCTTGAAATAAAATGTTGTTTGCGTTCAACAATACCTCTGAAACCATAAGCACCAAATGCCTGCAAAATTCTCACTACCGAAAACAATTTGAACATTCTTTCAAATTCATCTTTATTAACATCTACATTCTTGTTTATTAGTTCGTAATAATAATTTTTAAGCTCATTTTTCATCTCTTCTGATAAATTTGCTTTACTGTCAAACAAAAGAGAAGCCAAATCATAATAAAAAGCACCTTTTCTGCCACCCTGATAATCAATAAAATACGGCACATCATCTACCAACATTATGTTTTTTGACTGAAAATCACGGTATAAAAAAAAGTCAGACGGAGCAGAAAGCAGAATATCTGTTAATTTACTGAAATCGTCTTCCAAAAACTGCTCACTGAAACCTATTTTTGCAATTTTGAGAACCATATATTTGAAATAATTCAAATCCCACATTATCGACTGCCTGTCAAATTCTCTTCTGGGGTAACATTTTGATAAATCCAAATTTTCAATTCCTTTAGTTTGGAACAAAATCAAATGTTCTAATATTTTTTTATAATATTTTAAGATTTGTTCGCTCTTCGGGTTTGTCTGTAAAAAATCAAACAATGTTAAATCACCTAAATCCTTTATAAAATATATGTTTTCGGCATCAAAACGTGAGATAACTTCAGGTACATTCAAATTTTTATTTAAAAAGTGTTCTGTGAAACTCAAAAAAGCTTCATTTTCCTGATTATCAGGATTATAAACACCCAAAACAGTTTTTTCACAGTCAAATATCCTGTAATATTGTCTGTATGAACCCGATTGTTTTAATTGAACAATTTTTATATCTTTGTTCTTAAAAATTGAAGAATACTTTTCTTTGATTTTTTCAATAATGTCCATAGTTTACTAATGTGATAATGAGATAATGTGCCAATTAGCTAATGTGATAATGTGATAATGTGCCAATTAGCCAATGTGCTAATGTGCTAATTTGCCAATGTGCTAATGTGATAATGTGCCAATTAGCCAATGTGATAATGTGCCAATTAGCCAATGTGCTAATGTGATAATGTGATAATGTGCCAATGTGCTAATGTGCCAATGTGCTAATGTGATAATGTGCCAATTAGCTAATGTGCTAATTTGCCAATGTGCTAATGTGATAATGTGCCAATTAGCTAATGTGCTAATGTGCTAATTTGCCAATGTGCTAATTTGCTAATTAAACTAATTGGCTAATTAACTAATTGACTAATTAACTAATTGACTAATTAACTAATTGACTAATTAACTAATTAACTAATT
>DYKL01000655.1 GCA_020722645.1 Acetofilamentum sp.
ATTGACTTACAATAAAGCCGCTGAAATTATTGCTCATAAACACAATATAAATTTATTAGATTATTTGAATTTTTCAAATGTTTTGAAAATTGACGAAGAAGAGATATCGAATTTATTATTAACCAAAGACAGATTTGAATATGAAATCGAGCTGTTTAAAGACAAAAAAATATATATTGAAGCATCTATTATTCCTGTTTTTTACAACAACAAAAATTGTAAAGCAGTGATTGTTAAAGATTTAACTGAGCAAAAAAGGTTGTTGGACGATCTGAAAAATGTAAATTCAGCCCTAAAAAGATTCATTTCTATTGTATCTCACGATTTAAGAACTCCATTTATTCAGCTGAAAAGCCTTTCTGATATTATTTCAGATAATTACGAATCGTTTGAAGAAGATGAATTGATGAAATATGTTGATATGCTAGACAAATCAACAATGAATGGCTTAAAATTACTTGATAATCTTATAGAATGGTCAAAAATCATCATTAACAAAACTACATTCCAGCCTGTTAGTTTCAATATCTCTGAATTAATTGAAGAGACAATCAATTTTGTTCGCTCAAATGCAGAAGCGAAAAACATTAACATCATATTCAATACATCTGATGCAAAAGTTTATGCCGATAAAAATATGATTTCAACAGTTATTTTAAATTTATTGTCAAATGCAGTAAAATTTACAAACAGAAACGGAAAAATTGAAATAAACGCTTCTGAAAACAAAGAAGATACTCTGATTTGCATAAAAGACAACGGTGTTGGTATGTCGCAGGATACTCTGAATCACATTTTTGCTATTGACAACTATGTTTCTTCAAAAGGAACCGAAGGAGAAGCAGGTACAGGATTAGGACTTTTGCTGGTCAACGAACTCACAAAAAAGAACAACGGAAAGGTATGGATTGACAGCACAATAGATGTCGGCACTAAATTTTGCATATCATTACCTAAAGAAAAAAAAGAAACTTTATAAAGCCTCTTTTTATCTATCTTTAACACATTTTATAAAGCATCTGCAATATTTGTAAATACATCACCCGAAAAGAAATCCACCAAAGTTTTATAGTTTCTGTCATTCACATCTACAACCATTTTTTGGTCTTCAAACGGAACTTACTTTTAAAAAGCGTGGATTTACAGGGCTTTGCTGCTGATT
>DYKL01000172.1 GCA_020722645.1 Acetofilamentum sp.
TCCGGACTTGATGTTCCAATTCCAACATATCCACCGGTATGACAAATATTTCCGGCAGTTGGTTCTGTTTTTGCTGTAATATAGTTTTGAGAAAAAATCATTGTTGGGAAAGATATTAAAAACATAATACAAATATAAAAAATAATACTATTTTTTACCCCCCCCAATTTTGTAAATAACTGTTTCATAATGAGATATGTTTATTATTTGTTAGTAAATAGTGTAATAAAAAATTTATAATATTGCAACAAAGGTAAAATTTAAAATGACAAAACAAATTTTTTTTTTGACGAATGTGTAATAACTGTCAGACACATCAGAAGTGCCTGACTGTTAATGCAAAGCACTTAAAAAAATCAATGTTTTTGCAATTTTGCAATATATAATTAACATAAAAATAATAATAAACAATATTTATTTATAACAACTGCCATAAATTTCATCAAAAAACCCGCAAATTTGACTTTATAAAAAGTCGAAACGCCTGAAAATGCGTTTTAAGGGGTCGCCACAGCGTTTTAGTGTTTTTTTGCACTTTATATCAAAAAAAGAAAATAAATGCGTTAGAACGCAAATTTGAGGCACTTTTTTGAAAAAAGTGATAATTTTTTGCTTAAAAAATTGTCAGACCCTTCCAAATGTGTCTGACAGTTATGGTTTTAAACCGGCTTGCAAGCTAAAAACTTGCGTTTATTTAGGCATTTAAGACATAGTTTTAAACTCAATAATTCGTTAATTTATCAATTAGCGTCCTCCTGAGTAATAACGAAGGAAGCAAATTATTGATTTTCAATCAATTACTAATTTATTACATGTACAAAATCAATTTGCTGAATATTAACGAATTACTTCAAAATATACCGAACTATTGAAACTAAAAGCTGTTATCAATCAACAAATTTTATCTCCACTCTTCTGTTTTGCTGTCTCCCTTCTTCTGTATCATTGTCAGAAACAGGTTTAGAAGCACCAAATCCTTCGGCTGTTATTCTTGATGAAGAAATTCCGCATCCAACCATATAATTTTTAACTGAATTTGCCCGATTTTGAGACAAAATCAAATTATGGTTATCATCTCCCTCATTATCTGTATGTCCGTAGATTTCAATTTTCAGTTTTTGATTTTTTTTTCAGATAGGCTATAATACCGGACATCTTTTGTTTATCTATATCTTTCAAGCTATATTTATCAGTATCAAAAAACAAGTTTAAAACAACAACATCAGTCATTGAAAAATCGGGTTCGAGAATAAAATTTTTCTTCATTTTGTCAAGTGATGAAAATTCTGTCAAATCAATAATTGTATCAGATGTGGAATACCCTGTTGTTTTTGCCTGAACACAATATTTTCTGTCGTAAGATAAATTTGTGAGATATTTGCCGGATTTGTTAGTTTTTGCAGCACCAATAAAAATAGTGTCTTCAACAATATCGAGCACATTAATTGTTGCTTCAATTGGTTTGCCGGTCAGAGCATCAGTAACGATTCCCGAAAGCTGAACGCTTCTTGGAACAAAACAATTACCCATCAAAGTTACTGATATAGGATTTGAAGCACCCTCAAAAGCAAATATAACGCCCATAGTTGTTCTTCTTGGTACGATAGCATTATAAGTTGCATCAAAAACCAGACTTTCATCAGGATTTAAAATTTTATTTTCCAATTTGGTATGGAGTTCAAATTGCCCTTGTTCACCTCCGACAATATAAACTTTTGCAATCTTTATAGCCTCAGATGATGTGTTTTTAAGAATCGGCACCTGTAATCTTTTTTGTTCATCTTTTTTCAATGTGCCAAAATCAATGTAAGTGTTTTTGACTTCAAATGGAATAGGTTTAGCCTGTGCAATGATTGTAGTTTTTATGGTATCAGTATGCAAAATAATAAGAATTTGAGCAGAATCAATTGTAGTTTCGTTTGAATAATACGAAAATTCAACATTTTTCCCAGAATATGGAGCTATTTTGAATGGAGGAAAACCTGAAACAAGTCCGAATTTATCGGAGTTTTTGCCCTCAAATTCAATTTTTTTGATTTCAATAGGATAACCGTTTTGATTGGTCAAAAAGTCAATAACATATTCCGATGTATTATAAGAAACGTAACCCGGGTCCATAACGACAGGTTTAGCATCAGGCAAACCACCTTCGATAGAGAAAAAATCGTCAGAAACATCAGTTTGTTTTACACGTTTGTATGCAGACCACACCGGAATATAATTACCGGCACTTGCAATAATTCTTGTTCCGTCAGAATTAAAAGTAAAATCGTTAATTCTTCTGTTATATTCAATATCAAAAAGATAAACAAAATCAGGGAAATTATACATACTGATACTATTATTGTGTAAAACGCCTAATCTTTCATAAGTTGGGTCTAATTCGATTTTATCAATTTTGCTGTTATTCAAATTAACTTCCTGCTCTAACGACCAGTCTTTTGTGTTGTAAATTTTTATATTATTTTCATTATTTAAAATAATAACTTTTTGAGCATTTTCATAAAAAATAACATCAGTAATTTTGTTTTTTATTTCTTTGTGATATACATTTTTGTAATTATTTATATCATAAAAAAACAAATCATAGTCATCAATAATATAAAATAGGTTTGTATCGGCAATATATCCGATTTCATCAAGATAATTAATGTCGGTATTTATTTTAAAGGCAGTTTTACCGGAACTTATATCCCAAATTTTCACTTCACCATCAGTCGAAGCAGTTGCAAAAAAATTTCCGTCATTACTATAAGCGACATCAGTAATGGGTTTTTTGTGAATTTTTTTAAACGTAATACCTAAAAAATTTTTGTTTTTAATTTGATTTGAAACAATGAAACTATTAGTGTTCCTGAAAATAATTTTGTCATTGCTGATTTCGGCAAACTCTTGTTGATTTGGACTTAGTTCAACGGAATAAATTTGATAATCAGGTGTTATCACGCCATTAAAAATTGATTTTGTCATATTTAAAGAACCGGCAAAACTTCTTCCTGAAACAAAAATGGTTTTGTTGTCAGAAAATATTTCAACATTGTTAGATGATTTAGTCAATTTAGATTCATATTGCAAGTATGAAGTCAGATTGTGAGTTATTCTCATTAAACAACTGTCGCTTCTTGTTCCCGGCACAGAAAAACCAAATTCAAAATTAGCACCGCTACCCAAATATTGATAACTTTTGCCGCCATCAACACTAATTGCAACTAAAATAGAGTCATATTGACTCACACCTTCCCATGTAGCATTAGAAAAAGACGATATTCCTAATTTTTCACCACCATTAGGATATGTCAAAATCAAATTATTGTTAAAAGGGTCATTATTAGGAGTTCCGCCATACAAATAAACATTTTTCACCTTACACTTGTCAGAAACAAGAGTAATTTTATCATTTATATACAAACTGTCTTTGGGTATAAATTTAACGATAAATTCAGTTTTTTTACCATTAGCAATAGTCAAAGGCAATGCAACAGGCGGAATAATCTGAAAAACATCAGGATTTTTGCTGACAATTTCTGTTATTGTAAAGTTGTCATTTTTAGCAGTGTATGTAATTTTATTAACAGCGGTATCTCCAACTTCAACACTTCCAAAGTCAATCAAATCACTGCTTGGATTCAATTGAATCAGCATTTTTTGGGGATAAGTAAACGGCATAAAATATTTTACATTTTTATACTGAATATCAAAACCATCATAAGAAGCCTGACAAACCGGTTTTATTTCCCATGAAATTTTTCCGAATTCAGTTTCCATAATTTTGTTCAGAATTTTTGTGTAAACATTTAATGCTTGTTCATTGGAAAAGACATTCGGGAAACATTCGCCGTTAGTTCCTTTTGCAATTATTTCAAGCACAGAAGGCATAGGCATATTGACAGTAATTGGATAAATAGCGACTTCTTGATTTTTTGCATTGGAAATAATTGAATTAGAATTGCCTGTACCAAGCCCATCTGTAAGAAAAATAACAACTTTTTTTTCGTACTGTGCATTTTGCATAATTTCTAATGCTCCGGCAGGTTTTACCAAAAGACCTTTATCGTAGTCCGTACCTCCTATTGCATTAATTTTAGAAACTGCATCAATTAATTTATCTTTGTTCTTATAAAAATCTAAATTCAGGAAATTTCCATTATCAAAAGTAGAGATAGCGATTTCGCAACTGTACAAAGGAGTAAGATTTATAAAAGTAATAGCAGCTTGTTTAGCCATCTCGATATTTTCGCCGGACATAGAGCCGGAAACGTCTATTGTCAGAATAATTGAAGCTTTTTGTAATTTTGTTGAACGTTTGGGAGGGGTTAAATCTTTAATTTTAAAATCTTCATCTTTCATTTTTATGCTGAAATCTGAGAAACTGACATCTTCCACTACCTTATTTTCGCTGTCTAAAATCAAATAATTTGCTGTAATCAAAGGAAGTTTTGTAGTATCAATATCAAAAATCATAAATTTTTGCGAAAACATAGCCGAATGAATAATTATCAGCATAAAAATCATTTTTAGTTTCATTTTATTCAGATTTTTGAGATTTAAAAAATTTTCAACTATTGGGAAATTAAACAAAAAGATAATATTTTTTAATTTATGAGAAAAACAAAAAATTGTCTGAAAATATTGTTAGTTTGTTAATATTAATTTTTTTGCAGGCTGTTCTTGGCTTGGATAATTTAAAATATATTTCGATAGAAGCAAAAAATTATCTTTGAGTTCAGTATAAAAAGGTCGTAAAAAGCAAACCAAAATCTACAAGATTTTGATTATCAAATAGTTAGAACTGATTGATTATTCTTTGTAAAATACTATAAATCAATCAGTTGTGTTTTATTTATTCTTTTTTGATGTCTTTTTATAACTGATGTTTGCCAAAACCCGAAACACAACACATTTATAATCAATAAATTACATAAAAATAACACTTCGTTTAGTGACCACAAACGAAACTTATTGATAACAAATGGATTGCAAAAATAAATTTTTTTCAAATATAAAACAATTATTGACCACAAAAAAATACTTTTTTCTATCATTTTATTTATTTACAGAGACTTAACTTGTTTTTTCGGGCAAACATCCGTTACACATCTTTAAATATAGTAAAAGCTTATGCTTCGGCTTAGTGATTTTACCATGCATCCAAAACTATCATTTTTTCCCAAGCATAAATTGAACTTTTTGACTCATAAAAACAATGGAATTTAGTTTCAGGTGAAAACACATAAAATAGGCAAAGTTTCAGTGGAAAACACCAGAAACACGTAAAGAATGAAAACACATAAAATAGGCAAAGTTTCAGGTGGAAAACACCAGAAACACGTAAAGAATGAAAACACATAAAATAGGCAAAGTTTCAGGTGGAAAACACCAGAAACACGTAAAAAATGAAAACACATGAAATAGGCAAAGGAATGAAGTAAATTTTAAAAATCTTTTTGTTTTATAAGTTCAGAAACTGCATAAAGCGGGATATTTATAAAATTATCACTTTTTATGTAGTTTCTTGGTGATGTTCTGAAAATTAGAGTCGGTTTGTATTTTTCGGTATAACTTTTTAAACTTTTTTTATTTTTTGTTAATCCACTTTTTACTTCTAACGGAAATACTGTATTGTTTTTTTGAAAAATGAAATCAACTTCTGCATCAAAATTAGAAGTCCAATAGTATAAATTTTCATTATTTGATGAAGCAATTAGTTCGTTAGCTACAAAATTTTCTGTAAATGCTCCGTTAAATTGTGAAAACAAACTTGTTGGTTCAATTATTATTTCAGATGATAGATTTAACATTGCTCCGAGTAAACCTGTATCTGACAAATAAATTTTAAATTTAGAAAAATCTGTATATCCGGAAAGAGGCAATTTGGGAGTGGAAATATTATATGCAACATTTATCAATCCTGCACTTTTCAGCCATTCAATAGTTGCTTCATAAGTCGAACTTCTTGATTTTTTTTTCACATCTGAATATTGAAATTTTTTATTTTCTTTTGCTAATTGATAAGGAATTGAACGCCAAACTTCTTGTGTTTTTATTGCTTGATTTTTATCTGTATATTTTGAAAAATCGCGTTTATATGCTTCTAAAATATCGTTTTGAATATTTCTAACTAATGTAATGTCTTTTTTTGTTATATAACTTTGTAATACTTCCGGCATCCCTCCTAAAAAAAGATACATTTTAAGTTCCGAAATCAGTTTATTGTGAATGAATTCAGGGATTGAATCAGAATTTTTAATATTTGAAAGATTTTCAACTAATAATTCTTGTCCTATTGCTTCAAGATATTCATAAAAAGTCATAGGATACAAAGTCAAAAAATTTACTTTTCCTACCGGAAAATTAGTTGTTTTACCAATGCTGACTCCTAATAATGAACCTGCTGCAATTATATGATAATCATTAGCTTGTTCCTGAAAATATTTTAAACTTGTTATTGCATTTGGAGTTGTTTGAATTTCATCAAAAAATATCAGTGAATTTTTATTCTCTATTTTTTTTGAAATAATTAATCCTAAATTTTTAATAATGTTTTCAGGATTCAGATTACCTTCAAAAATTGATTTAAGCTCAGTATTTTGTTCAAAGTTGAAATAATAATAATTTTTATATTCTTTTTTTCCGAATTGATTTACAAGATAAGTTTTTCCAACTTGCCTTGCTCCCTGAAGAAGTAAAGGTTTACGAACACTTGATTTTTTCCAAGTTATGAGTTGGTTGTATGCATTTCGTTTCATAATTTAACTTCATTTTTTGTTGCAAAGATATAATTTATCTCCAAAAAAACGTAAAACATCCCTAAAATTATCTCCAAAAAAATGTAATTTACTTAAAATATATCTCCAAAAAAACGTAAAATACCCCTAAAATTATCTCCAAAAAAATGTAATTTACTTAAAATATATCTCCAAAAAAACGTAAAATACCCCTAAAATTATCTCCAAAAAAATGTAATTTACTTAAAATATATCTCCAAAAAAACGTAAAACACCCCTAAAATTATCTCCAAAAAAATGTAATTTTTCTATAATATATCTCCAAAAAATCGTAAAAAGCACGCAAATTATCTCCAAAAAAACGTAATTTACTTAAAATATATCTCCAAAAAAACGTAATTTACTTAAAATATATCTCCAAAAAAACGTAATTTTTTAAAAAATTTATCTCCAAAAAAACGTAAAAAGCACCCAAATTCTCTCCAAAAAAATGTAATCTCAATCTCCATATTAAACAACCAAGAGATAAAACTCTCACACCAAAAGTATGAAAATAATTATAAACCAACAACTTACAAAATTATTTACACATGAAACAGGTTAAAAAATAATTGAAAAACAGTATCTTTGCAAAATAATTTGTATAAGTGTCAA
>DYKL01000173.1 GCA_020722645.1 Acetofilamentum sp.
ACAACAAAAGAAAAGGGGAATTATCAATATTATATAAATTTATCACTTTTGCAAAGCGGAGTTTATTTCTGCGTTCTCAAAACCCGGTTTGGTATAGTAAGTAAAAAGATTGTTAAAATTTAAAAACAAATATGAAAAAATATATAATAATTCTTTTTGTTCTATTGATAATAAGTTGTAATTTATTTAATAAACCGGATAATATATATTATCAAAGAATTGATTCAATTGAATGTAAATTAAGTATCTATAATCAAAGCACATCATATTTGAATCCTTATGATAGTGTTTGGACACAAACTGATAATTTTCAATTAAATTTAATAACTACCTATTATACTGTCAAAATAATTGAAGGTAAAAGTAATAAAAATATTAACATTATAATGGATACTCTTAAAACAATACAAATTACATCTGATAATCTTTTTTACAATTTCAATGACACATTTAATACAGGTGAAAATATAAATCAATTATTTGTATATGAATTATTTGATGAAGAAGTAATGGATTTTAAAATAGTTCCTATCAGTTACTTCATAAACAAACCTATAACAAATATGACTCTAAAATTGCAAGCATATAATGATAATTCCAACTTTTTTCGTTTACATACTTTTAATATTTTATTAAAAACAAAAGATTCCACAGAATATAAATTAAAATCAATTCCGGTATTCATTTCAAATTAATTATAATATGAAAAAATATTTTGGTATTTTATTATTTCTATTTCTATCTATAAATCTTGTTTTTTCACAAGAAATTGACACTTTAAAAGCAAAGGAATACGCTCTGTTTTTTATCAAAAAACATGATAAAACACAAAATTACAAAATTTCTGAGTTTTATTCTATGAATTATAATAATCACAAAAGTATTTATATTATTACTTTTAGACCGACTGGTTTTGTAATAATTTCAGCGTTTAAATTTTATGAACCTATTTTAGCATATTCTACACAAAATTCATTATATTTAAAAGAATTATTTCCGGAAGTTGAAATATTACTAAAACAATATGATTTAATAATTGATTATTTATATAATAATATACCTGAAAACAATTATTTTCTAAAAGAATGGTCAGAATTAGAAAAAGATGAAAACTCAAAAATTGATATTTTTATATTAACCGAATCAAGATGGGGTCAGTCAAGAAATAATAATAATTTTTGTGGTAATTTTGAGGACACAACTTATGGTGCTTATAATAAATATATTCCAAGTTATAATTCAAATTGTTTTTGTGATAAATGTTCGGCAGGTTGTACTGCAATCGCATTAGCACAAATTTTGTATTATTGGAAATATCCTACATATTCAGAAAAAAGAATATATGAATGGGAAAATATTCCAGATTTTTTATCTCTTTGGTCGAGAAAAGAAGAAATTGATGCAACTGCCTATTTAATAGCTGATTGTGCCGATTTTATTGATTCAAAATATTGCAAATCAGATTGTGGAACAAACAGCACTTTATTAAAAGCCAGAAATAGTTTGGTAAAAGATTTTAATTATAGTAAAAAAGCAGATTTTAGAAAAAGAACAGTTACAGATAAATGGAAAAATCGAATTTTAGATGATTTGGAAAATGGCTTACCTGTTTTATATGGTGCTGCATCAAATTTTTCGGGAAATGATGCTCATGCTTTTGTTTGCGATGGCTACGATTATGATAACGATTTATTTCATTTTAATTTCGGTTGGCGTGGTAATGGTAACGGTTTTTATAATATAGATGATTTTGAAGTAATTATGAATAATGATACAATAAACTTTGATATTTGGCATTGGGCTGTTTTTAATATTTATCCCGAAGTTATGTATGAATGTAATTCAGTAGTAGATTTAGGAGGTTGGTATAGCGAAAATGATGAATATATTCCGATGATAGACCAGCCTTGGGCAGGTACAGTTTTATCTGCTGATAATTCATACCCCGAAAATTATCGTACTGTTTATGATGGTGATGTTGTAAACATGCACGCCTACAACAGCATAGTTCTTCGTCAGGGTTTCAGCGTAAGACAAGGTGGCAATTTTCATGCATATTTAACAGATTGTCCTAATTTGAAAAATTACACAAATAATCAAAATCAGCAAAACCAAGATACCGTAAAATCAGGAATGCAGAATAATTTACAAAAATTAGAATTTTTGAACCTGCAATTTGAAATTTTTCCAAATCCGGTAACAAGCACTGTTTCAATTTCTTATTATCTGCCACAAACAACTGAACTTACAGTAGAAATCTTCGATATTTACGGTCAAAAAATCAAAGAAATTGAAAACACTGAAAAAGAAAAAGGCAATTATCAATATTATATAAATTTATCACTTTTGCAAAACGGAGTTTATTTCTGCACTCTTAAAACTCAGTTTGGGCTTGTAAGTCAGAAGATTGTGAAAATGTAAAAAAAATAAATTATGAAAGCAATATATATTTATCTGATTTTAATTCTGCTTACTTTTAAAGTTAAAGCACAACAAAACGATTTTGATCCTGTAGATGATTTTAACCAAATAAAAGAAGAAGTATTGAACTTTTATACATCATTAGACAGAAATAATGCAAAAACGGATTTTTTGTGGAATTATGGTTTTATCATTCTAAATGATTTGGAACAATGGTACGCAGGACAACCCGTAATCACTTCTTTGTCGAAATGGTTGTACATTTACAATTCAGTTGAAGCATCGAATTTTGTAGACAATGAATTTTTACCGAAAGATTCTACGCTTTTTGATTACTGTGAACAAAATATAGAAACCGCTCCAAAAATTGCACTTTCTGTTTTGTATTACAGAGGTGAGTATTTGAAGGTCGAAGAGCTTCAAAGAATAAGCGGCGAAGAAAACCCTGTTCCAAACTATGAAATAATGGACATTTTTGCAGGGACAACATTATTGCAAAAAAGCTATAATTTGAACATTGAATATAATTTTTTACCCGAACTGCTTTTTACAAACCAAAAGAATACAATAAATAACATTTTAATTGACTTTGGAGACAATAACGGGTATAAAGTAGTAAATATGCATAAAAGCAATACCTTTAATATTACTTACGATTGTGTTGGCAAAAAAAACATAATGTTTAAACTCATAACAGACCAAAACGACACCTTAATTTCCTATTCAAAAGTAGAAATACTTCCGTATTTTGATGTTGAACCCGATTTTATAGGCAGGATAAGTGATACAAATAATTTTATTTTATTTCAGGAACAAGTAAAAAATGATTCTTTTGTAAACAACGACTTCTATTATGCTCAATATATGTATATTGAAGGAGATGATAACGAACTTGATAAGCCTATAATTTTTATTGAAGGTTTTGATATTTTGGGGAATATTACTTTGACAAAGCTCTATAATAGTATTACTGGTACACAAAATGATCGTTTTAATATTCCTGAATTAAAGCAAAACGGTTATGACATTTTTATAGTCAATTTACAAGCACCTGACCATAATCTTTATACAAATTCTACAATTATAAAAAGTTTAATTGAGCAAATCAATTCTTTAAAAACAAGTAATTTGGAAGGTGTTTTAGTTGGTATTAGTATGGGAGGCGTTTTGTGTAGAATAGCCCTTAAACGAATGGAAAATGAAGGATATGACCACCAGATAGGACTTTTTGTTTCTGTTGATTCGCCTCAGAAAGGTGCGAATATTGCAATAGGGCTTCAATTTGACGGAGAAGCAATAAACGAATTAACATTTCACGTTCCTCAGGTTGGAGGTTACTTAACAGATATTATTGAAGAAATTTTTGGAATAGATATTCCATATATTGACTTATACCAGATGTTAAACAGTACAAGTGCCCAACAAATGTTAATCAGACATCATTTTTACGACTTTCCTAATCCTGTTTACTTAACAACTCAAAACTGGTTGCAGGAACTCGGGTATCCTGAAGATTCAAGAAACATCACAAGTCCTAGCGGCAGCAATATAGGTGTTACTATGGGGATTGCACCTAGAAGCACTCTTATGGATTATACTTTTATTTTAGGTCTTAACAATATTATAATACGCTCATGGTATCCGTCAACCAACAGCCTGCAAAATATGGCATACTATTTACATCTAAAATTTATACCTTTAATAGGATATATTAATGTTGCTTCCAAATTTTATCCGTATTATATCGACAACAAAGCTTTAAGTAATTCACCGGGAGGCTCCATATTCTTAAATGGTGGTTTTAATTGGGGATTGATTTCTCTAACTATAAATGCACAGTCAACTTTTATACCTGTTTTAAGCGCAATTGATATTGACAACTCAATATGGGAAACCGGAAATTTGACTTTTTTAAATGAAAACCTCCCTACACGGAACGCAGAATACATTTTAGTTAATAATTTGACGCCGTTTGATGATATCTATGCTGACTACGACAATTATCAGCATCCAGCACAGTATAGTCATTTAATAGAAGATATGAGAATACAGGAAATGATGTATAAAAATATGTATATTCAAAACAGAATTATAGAAAAAAACAGAGATTTTGAAGCTACTACGAAAATTACAGCCGGAAATAATGTTACATTTCTAAATAGTAATAATCATACAAAATATATTAAAACAGGAGATGTCGTTATAAAAAACGGAGCAACTGTAAATTTTAAAGCTGGCGAGTCTATTCACCTATCTCAAGGATTCAGAGTTGAATCAGGAGGTACGTTTCATGCTTATTTAGACCCAAATTTGAATCAAAAACAAAATGTAAATAATGACAATACTTTTCATCAACACTCAATAATTGGCAACAAATTTTTTTCGGACTCAACAACACTTTTTACTGATGCGATTAACTATAAAAACATTATCTGGCAAGTTATAGGTAATAATTTTGATAAAAAATTTTATACAGACCATATTACATTGTCAAACCTTAGGCAAGGACAATATATGGTGTTTTGTAATATTTTATATTCGGATACGGTAATTGGTGTAAGTGATATTCTAAAAGTTAAAAAAGATTTCATAAATCAAACTGATAAAAAAATATCACAATACAATAATGATATAATAATTTACCCAAATCCGTCATCAGAATTTATAACCATATTTATACCCAATTATGATAAACCTTTTGATGTTTCAATAACTTCGATGACAGGTGAGATTATTTACACAAAAAACAATCATATAAACGGCGAGCAAATCAATATTAAAAACTATGCTCCCGGCATTTATTTATTAACCTTTAAATCTCAAAACTATGTCTGGCATAAAAAATTTATTAAAAATTAGTCTGTTTCTTGTTATTATTACAATAATGGACTCATGTAAACCAGTATTAGTACCGGAAAAAACTAAAGAAGCTTTTGGATGCTATGCTTATAATAAAGATGACCAGATAAAATTGATAATAGTGATAGATGCAATAAAGAATGATACATTTAATTATATAATATCTAAGATTGGGTTAGGTGTTTTTGAAATGTCTATCCCAAAATACGAAGAGTTTATATTAAATATGGAAGGTGAAAAAAACTCGGAGAACTATATTTCAGTATACTTAGATGGAGATAATATTATCCACATGGAATTATCTCACAATAACGTATATTTATACTTTAAACATCTTAAAATATCAACCTATAATGACTATCTAAATATTGACGGCATAAGTTACGATAGTGTTTATTATCTACAAGATACAGTTTTAGAATATGAAATATATTCTTCTAAAAACTATGGTTTTATAAAAATTTGGAATGACACAATTTCATATAAATTTGTAAGGTAGATTTGGGCAAACCTTTGCTTGTTGTTTGTACAAAAATACAAGAAATGATGTATAAAAATATGTATATTCAAGATAGAATTTTAGATAAAAACAGAGATTTTGAAGCGACTGAAACTATTGTTGCCGGCAATAATGTTACATTTTTAAGCAGCTATTGGCACACAAAGCATATAAATACAGGAGATGTTGTTATTAAAAACGGAACAACTGTTAATTTTAAAGCAGGAGAATCTATTCATTTATCACAAGGATTTAGAGTTGAGTCAGGAGCTAATTTCCATGCGTATCTTGATTCAGAAATGAAACAAGCTACAAAAGAAGTAATCAATTCATATCCTCGACATTCAATTTTGGGAAACAAAATTTTTTCTGACACTACTACACTTTATACAAATGCACAGGATTATGAAAGCATAGAGTGGCATATAATTGGTAATGATTATGAACAACGTTTTTATACAAACGAAATATCGTTATCAAATTTACCACAAGGACAGTTTTCTGTTTTTTGCTATGTATCATACCAAGATACAACAATAGGTACTAGTGATATTATTAAGTCAAAAAAAGATCTTTTAATAATACCGGAAGATAATTATAACCCAACAGAAAACAACATAAAAATTTCACCAAATCCTGCATCTGGTATTATTTCTATTTCAATTCCAAATAACGAAGAAACATTTGATATTTTCATATCATCATCTATTGGAGATATAGTATTAACCCAAAGAGGTATGACTAATGGAAATGAAATAAACATTTCAAATCTTTTACCTGGTGTCTATGAAATAACAATTAAACTACAAAACGAAATTTATCATGAAAAATTTATTAAAAATTAGTTTATTTATTGTGGTTTTTGCAATGTTGACTTCTTGTGAAGATAAAACTACGCTTGTGCCAGTGGAAATAAAAGAAGCTTACGGTTACTATGCTTATGAAATTCAAGATTCAATAGTAGTTCTAAAATTTCATGAAAATTTAATAGACACTTCGTTTTATATTTTAGAAGAAAAAAAATCTGATATTATCGGATTACCTGGTTTTATTTACTCTCATGATGAAGTAATCTACCTTAAATTTTCTCCTTATAACAATTCACATTCATTATACATTGATATGTATTCAGATCAAGGAGTAAATTTTTATTTTGACAGTATAAAATTTACAAATACTATGATTAGTAGTTTTTCAAGCAATCTAAATATTGATGGCATACGCTATGATAGTGTTTATTTTATACAAGACACTTTCAGAAAATTTGACATATATTCGTCTAAAAACTATGGTTTTATAAAAATTTGGAATGATACAATTACTTATAAATTTGTACGGTAAATCTCAAAACTATGTTTGGCATAAAAAATTTATTAAAAATTAGTTTTTTTATAACATTCATTATAACTATATCAGCTTGCAAACCTGTTTTAGTGCCTGAAGAAATAAAGGAAGCTTACGGAATTTTTGCTTATGAAATAAATGATACAGTAACTGTTTTGAAAAACACTAATGATACAATTTTATATTACTTAAATACCTAACTTTAATTGAAAATTTCACACTACAATCTCAAATTACTGATATT
>DYKL01000656.1 GCA_020722645.1 Acetofilamentum sp.
AATTCTTCAAGTTTCCCTCCAAGTGATTGGGTGGAGACGACTTTGGGGGAAGTTGTTTTTCCAGTTTCTGAAACTTTCAATTTTAAAGGCAAAGATAAAGTTCATTTTTTGAATACAGGAGATATTTTAGAGGGTAAATTACTTCATCAAAATTTATCTGATATTTCTTCGTTGCCAGGACAAGCAAAAAAAACATTTCAACAAAATGATATTCTTTTTAGTGAAATAAGACCTGTAAATAAAAGATATATGTTTGTAAATTTTGATAGTTCAAATTCTGTTGCATCTACAAAACTTATGGTTTTAAGAGGTAAAAAAAATATAGATATAAACTTTATTTATAATCTAATAACCTCAAACAATATATTACAAGAATTTCAAATAATAGCTGAATCAAGATCAGGAACTTTTCCTCAAATTACTTTTGAATCAATAGCAAATTTTCCAATCCTTCTTCCTCCTCTTCCCGAACAACAAGCCATCGTTTCTGTCCTCTCGGCTTTTGATGACAAGATTGAGCTTTTGAGAGAGGAAAATAAAACACTGGAAGAGCTGGGGCAAGTGATATTTAAAGAGTGGTTTGGGAAGTATGGAGTGGATGATGCATTGCCGGAGGGATGGAGAGTTGGGAAGTTGGGGGAAGTTGTAAAATTTGTACAAGGTACTCAAGTTCTTTCTGAATATCAAATCGAAGAACAAAAAGAAAATTATGATAAATTCTTGAGAATAGTTGATTATATGTCAAACTTTTCAGAAAAACCAAGATATATACCAAAAAAAGATAGTAATACTTATTGCAATGAAGATGAAATTATTATGGTAAGATATGGAGAAGTGGGCTTTGTTGGAAGAAGAATGGCAGGAGTTTTTGCTAATAATCTTTTCAAAATTTCACCAAAAGAGCCAATGAATAATGATTTTTTGAATTATTTTTTGAAATCAAATGACATCCAACAATATATTAAAAATAATTCCGCAGGTTCAGCCTTGCCAGCAATTAAACATTCAACCGTTGGAGATATAGAACTTGTAATTCCACCAAAAAATGTTTTAGAAGAATTTAGAGAATTTGCACAAAAAACAGAAAGAAAAATTTTAGATAACAATTCTCAAATCCAATCCCTCGCTCGCAGTCGTGATGAGTTGTTGCCGAGATTGA
>DYKL01000657.1 GCA_020722645.1 Acetofilamentum sp.
AAGAGTTGAGGAATTGGATATGAAAGCCGACTATTATAAGAAGCATGGTCATCGGTGGGAGGTTTACGAATTGAAACTTATGATTAATGAGTTTAAGAAAAAACTAAAAGATATTTAACAGAGGTATTAAATATTTTTTAGAATGGCAAAAATCGGGTTAATAGATTTAGATGGTAGAAACTTCCCTAACATCCCACTTATGAAAATATCAGCATTTCACAAACAAAAAGGAGATGATGTTGAGTGGGCTACAATTGGGAATTACGATAAAACTTATATCAGTAAAATATTTACTTTTTCTCCCGATTTTGTACAGGGTTTTGGGAATTATGGTGAAATAATTAAAGGAGGTACAGGGTATGACATTCATTCAAAATTGCCCGAGGAGATTGATAGCATTAGAAAAATTGATTATTCGATTTATCCAAAAATTAATTATTCCGTTCAATTTTTCTCAAGGGGTTGCATAAGAAATTGCCCATTTTGTGTTGTAAGAAAAAAAGAAGGATATATAAGACCTGTTGAACCAATGGAATTAAACCCGAAAGGAGGGAGAATAGAAGTTTTGGATAACAATTTTTTTGCGAACCCAAATTGGAAAGATGCAGTTAATTTGCTTTTAAAATGGAATAAAAAAGTAAACTTGCATGGTGTTGACGTAAGAATTATGAATGAAGAACAGGCATTTTGGTTAAATAAACTGAAAATAGATGGAGCAATTCATATTGCATGGGATTTTGCGACCGATAATATCTTAGAAAATATTAAAGAAATGTTGAAATATGTTAAAAGTTATAAAATAATATGCTATGTTCTAATTGGTTTCAATACGAATATTGAACAAGATTTGTACCGTGTGAGAAAATTAAAGGAATTAGGAATTAGACCATTTGTACAGCCTTATAGAGATTTGAAAAATGAAAGAATAATAAGCCAATACGAAAAAGACTTTGCAAGCTGGGTGAACAAAAGAGAAAGATTTATGAGTTTTGATTTTGTTGATTTTCAACCACGAAAAGGGTTTAAATGTAGTTTTTATATTGATAACAAAGAGAATGAATTTAATCAAAAATTAAAAAATGTTTAATTGAAAAATATTTAATTTAAAGATTTTTAATTAAAAATAGTATGAAAGTAAATTTTAGAATAAGATACCCTG
>DYKL01000174.1 GCA_020722645.1 Acetofilamentum sp.
AAATTAAATAATTACACCCATTTTTCCAAATTTTTTATGAATAATTTGGGTTAAGCAAGCTCCAAAGCGGCACATACATAATCTTAATAAAAACATCAGACTATCAGTCGAGTTTAATTTTTTGCAAAAAATAATTATTTTACCCATATTATTGCCTTTTTGGAGCTTTTTATGCTCATTGAAAACAATAATGTGGGTAAACTTTTTCAGAATAACTGTTTTTTAAAGTACAAGAATCTTATAATTAAAAACCTGATTGTCTGAAAATACCTTCAAAACATAAACGCCTTGACTAAAAGAAGATAAATCAATAAAATCATTTGTTAAGGCTTCCTTTTTCAACAAAATGCCACTTGTAGTGTATATTTCAAATTCAGAATCCTGACTTGTATTTTCAATATTTAAAATTTTATCTGAAAATAAAGGGTTGGGGTAAATTTTTATTTCTTCCTCATTATCATAAATGCTCACCCAACCAAGACAATCACTGTTGTAATCTTTTAGTTTTTCGTGATTACCGGAGCCGGAAGGCATCGAAAATGAAGTGCTCCCACAATAAAATGTTTCCTGATTATAATAATCAATCATATAAAAATTAACGTTATACGTCTGTGGTATCAGATTGAAAACTGAAACACTCAAATCAAAATAGCAATCTCCGCAATAGCAGTATTCTGCAATTTCAATTTCAAAAACATTTATCTGATTACCGTCAATTTCGTAATCAACTCTGTGAACCGAACAGCAATTTCTGGTTGCATTTGTATGCCACAATGTTACTGTGTCGGCATCTATGACTGCGTAAAATTCTTCTGTGTTTTGTGAAAATAAAAACGAAAAGAAGAAAGAAAAAGACAAAAGGGCAAATATTTTTTTCATTTCAGAAAGGTTTTGTTTTTTCAAAATTACAAAAAAACAATAAAAAGTCAAATTTGTTTCCTTTAAAATAAAAAAACAACACTTTTTTGTTTAATAACGAGCATTATTTCGTTCTAATTTGTCAATCCTTTCATTGAAAGCCCGATTCTGTTTCTATCTTTGTCTATGCTTACAATTTTAACGCTTACTTTTTGATGCACTTTAACAACTTCAGCCGGATTTGAAACAAATTTGTCGGCAAGTTCTGAAATATGAACCAAACCGTTAGTTTTAATACCAATATCAACAAAAGCACCGAAATTTGTAACGTTTTTAATAATACCCTGCAAAATCATTCCTTCATACAAATCATCAATGGTACGGATATTTTCGTCGAAAATTACACCCTCAAATTTCTGACGCGGGTCTCGTCCGGGTTTTGCAAGCTCCTGTATTATATCGGTAAGAGTTTCTTTACCAATGCTTTCGCTTATATAATTTTCAATTTTTATTTGCTTATGCAATGATTTTTCTTTAATCAAAGTAGCTACATCAACATTCAGGTCTTTTGCTATTTTTTCTACAACTTTGTATGATTCAGGGTGAACAGCCGAAGCATCAAGCGGATTATCGCCATCTGTAATTCTTAAAAAACCGGCAGATTGTTCAAAAGCCTTTGGTCCCATCAGTTTTACTTTTTTCAATTCATTACGATTGTTAATCCTCCCTTTTTCTTTTCTGAATTCAAGAATATTTTCGGCTAATTTTGGTCCCAAACCTGAAATATAATTCAATAAATATTTTGAAGCCGTGTTAACATCAACTCCCACAAGATTTACGCAACTTTCGACAGTCATATCCAAACTCTTTTTAAGTTTACTCTGGTCAACATCGTGCTGGTACTGCCCTACTCCGATTGATTTCGGGTCAATTTTTACTAATTCGGACAATGGGTCAATAAGCCTTCTGCCAATCGAAACAGCTCCACGAACCGTAACATCATAATCCGGAAATTCTTCTCTTGCGGTTTTTGATGCAGAATAAATAGAAGCACCGCTTTCATCAACGATATATACATTCAAATCACGGTTAAATCTGATTTTTTTTATGAATTTTTCGGTTTCAAAACTTGCAGTTCCGTTTCCGATTGCAATAACGTCAATTTTGTATTGTTCGGCAAGTGTATCAATTGTTTTGATAGCTTTAATCATATCTTCTTTTTCACCAAAAGGATATATGGTAACATTAAAAAGCAAATTAGACTGTTCGTCAAGAGTTACGACTTTACAACCGGTTCTGAAACCCGGGTCAATTGCCATTACACGTTTTTTACCTAATGGTGGAGATAAAAGCAAGTTTCTGAGATTTTCGACAAAAACTTTTATAGCCTCTTCGTCAGCTTTTTCTTTGGCTATACTTTTATATTCATTTTCAATTGAAGGTTTCAGCAATCTTGAATAGCCTTCTTCAACAGCAATTTCTACCTGTTTAGAGCATTCATTATTGCCTTTGACAAATAATCTGTTGAGTTTTTCAAGAGCCGTTTCTTTATCAGCAGAAACATCAACACGGATAATTTTTTCATTTTCAGCTCTTAAAATAGCAAGGATTCTGTGAGAAGGCATTTTTCTGAGGTCTTCGTTCCAGTCGAAATAATCTTTATATTTTGCACCTTCTTCTTCTTTGCCTTTAACTAATTTTGTTGATAAAACAGCTTTTTTGGAGAACAAATCCCTGATAATATTTCTGGCTAAAGTATCTTCGTTAACTTTTTCTGCAATAATATCTCTTGCACCTTGCAAAGCATCATCAACTGAAGGAACCTGTTCGTTGAGATAAGTTTCTGCAGTTAAATGCAAATCAATATTTTTTTGGATGAGTATTGCATCAGCCAACGGTTCCAATCCGTTTTCCTTTGCTTTTGTCGCTCTTGTTTTCTTTTTTTCTTTATATGGAAGATAAATGTCTTCGAGTTCGATAAGTGTTTCTGCCTGTTCGATTTTTGCTTTTAATTCGGGTGTTAGCTTTTCTTTTTCTTCAAGGGTTTTCAGAATAAAATCTCTTCTTTCGTCAAGTTCAATAAACTTGTTCATTTCGGTCTGAATGGCTGCAATCTGTACTTCATCAAGGCTTCCTGTCATTTCTTTTCGGTAACGGCTTATAAATGGAATTGTAGCCCCATATTGAAGCAAACCTATCGTATTTTCGACTTGTTTTGGTTTTATACCTAGAAACAAAGCAATTTTTTCGTAATATTTCGGGTTCATATAGTTGAATGTTTTTAGTTTTTAGTTGTTAGTTGATAATGCGAATTAAGGGGTGAAGTTTAACTGGTAGGTGGAAAATACCTACCAGAGGCAAATTTGCCTCAATCATGTGTTTTTCACCTGATTTAAAACAGTATGTTTCAAGTTGAAAGTTTATCAATTCTGCCTTAGCTTGGTTTATATTTTAATTAAAATTTGTTCAAAAAATAAAAGCAATAATTGAGGTTTGATAATTATCGGAAATACAAAACCGAATACAGCACCCCAAAAGTGTGCATTATGTCCAATGTTGTCCATTTGTTTTTTAGCCATATATGCTGAATAAATCAGATACAAAATTCCAAAAATCCACGCAGTAATGGGAATAGGAATGAAAAACAGATATAATTTACTGTTGGGCATAAATAAAATTGCGGCAAACAACACCGCAGAAACAGCACCTGAAGCCCCTACTGCATTGTAGTAAGAATGATTTTTGTGGATTATCAAATCGTGGATTGTAGAAACACCAATTGCAACAATATAAAACAAAACGTACATTAACCCCCCAAATCTCGGAAAAATCATACCAAAAACCTGTTCTACAACACCGCCGAAAAAATATAAAGTCAGCATATTAAAAAACAAATGCATCCAATTTGCGTGGATAAACCCATAAGAAATCATTCTGTAATATTCTTTGTACTTCACAACCGACAAACCGTTGAATAAATATTTTTCAAACCATTCCGGTCGTCTTATAGAATCTATACTTCTTACTTGTTCAGGGAAAGCAATAATTGAAGTTATTGAAGTTATTGCTATTATTACATAAGTTAAAATCATAATTACAGATTTCTGTTTAAAACTTCCTTGTATAATTCATCCATTTTAATATTTCCCAATGCCATTGAGTGCATTTGTCCCATTACCCATTTTGGTAAATCATCATTATTATTTTTCTTGTTGATTTCCTTGAATTTTTCAATCAGAAATTCAATCGGTGCAAATAATTCATCTTTTGAACGTTTTTTGAATTTGATTAAATTTAGAACAGATTGAAACTCCATATTCGGATTTTTATACATTATCGGTAACATTATTTTAGCAATGGTAGGTTCAATGTTGTTAGAAATCAAAAATTTAAACATACCGTAAATGCTGTTATATTCAAATTCATGGTGTTTAGTATGTTTTCCTTCAATATTTTTGAGATAGTGACCGAAAAATGAGCAGACAAATTTTGGTTTAATTCCAAGTTCTATTATTTTTTCAATAATATCATTCAGATTGTTTCTTAAAATGTAGTAATAAGTGTCTTGCGGAGCTTCCCAATTTTGTAATTGTTTAAATCTTTGAGCAATATCAAGCGGAAGATTTTGTTTAAGTTTTTCTATGTATGAATTTTCAAGCGGAATAGGAGCAGAATCAGTATCAGGATACATTCTGTCGGCACCGGGTAGAACTCTCTCGAAAACAGTAGTTCCATCTCTGAAAGATTTTCTTGTTTCACCGGGGATGCCTTCAAAAGCCATTATACATCGTTCTTCAATAGTTTCCAAAGCTGTCTTGACATCTTCCGGCTCTGCCCAGAAAAGAATTTGAGCATCATTTTCCGAAGCATTTAATTTTTTAGCAATCTCGATGAAATCATCAGAATAATTATCATAGGGAGCTTGAAATTCTTCTGAATGAATCATATTCGGGTGTTCCAAACAAGCTATAACTTTCAATCTTCCTTTAATTTCATCAGCAAAACAATAATCCGGTTGTGTAAAATGAGACAAAGCCCCTTTAAAATCAGGCAAATTGACTGCAAAAAGCTTAAATTTTTCTTTGTTTTTAGCAATTGGTTCGTAGTTGAATTCAAAATCTCTGTAATCAAGTTCGATGTATGAAATTTTCCAATCTTTATGTTTTGGAATTTTAGCGAGTAATTTTTCACGCATATTCAAAAGTGAGTATTGCCTGAAAGCTTCGATATGAGAAAGTTCAGGAATGTCTTTTATATAAGAAACGCCTTTAATTTCAACACGTGAACCACCACGACAGCTTACATTTACATCTTCGCGTCCACTACCGGAGCCAATTCTGACTTTTCCTGTAGAACGATTCAGAAATCTTATAACCTGAGCGGCTTCGGCAAGCTCATCAGGAGTAAGCATTTCAGGATAGGTAACAGTTTCAATTAAAGGCATACCAAGCCTGTCTGTTTTATAAACTCTTTCGTGTCCAATATCAGAAATTTCACGGCAAGAATCTTCTTCAATGCTAAGCTGAATTAATCTGACATTTTTATTTTTCAGCGGAATTTGACCTTCAACTCCCAAAATAGCAGTTCTTTGAAAACCAGTCGGTATGCTTCCGTCAAGGTATTGTTTACGAGTGATATGCACTTCGCCGACAATGTTTAATTTTGACAACAAAGAAATTTCGAGAGCAATTTCAAGGGCTTGTCTGTTAAGCGGAAAAGGCGGAGTATCGTCAATTTCATAAGTACAGGTAGTATCGTTGTGGATGCGATAAAAAATTGTTTTTCTGGTTTTAAATTCCATCAATGCAGTACCGTCATATTCACCAAGTTCGCTCAGAGTTGGACGCATATGTCGGATAATTTCGGCGTCAAAATCATAGCTTTTATGATAAATACCGGCAGGACAATTACAGAACAATTTTTTGTCGGTTTTTAATTGCTGATGAACTTCTAAACCGGACTTGAAACCAATTCTTTTGTAATCGTCAACAGTAGCATCTTTGCGATTTACATAACCGATTTCTTTTTTTGTTTTTTCGTAGTTGTTTTTTGCATCAAATTTTTGAGACATTATTTGAATTTTTGATAAGTTTGTTATTATTTTTTTGAATAAACAGGTTTGATTGTATATCCTTCTTTTTTTAATAAATTCAAAACGCCGTTTTCTCCGGGCAAATGAGCAGCACCGACAGCAATAAATGCAGTTTTTTTCGAAATAATCGCTTTAATTTTACCTATCCAGTCTATATTTCTTTTTATCAGAAAATTTTGCATAAAAATATCATTTTCGACTTCGACTTCCATTTGCAGCATTGAGTTCATGTCTTGATTTTTGTAATATGTCAAAGTTTTGTTGTATTCTTTCAGAATATTTGTTTGTTGAGGTTTTTCAAAATCGTACAAAAATAATTTAATCTGGTCTTCGATTGATATACTGTCAACCAGACCAAGCTGAAATTCCATTTCTTCGAGGCTGATAACTTTCATTTTATTTTTATGAGCCAAATCGGTTAAGTATTGTTCATAAATAATTTTTTTTCCTTCAATTACTTCGTTGATAATCAAAGAATAGGCAAAAAACGGTTTGTATATCTGAGCAATTTTGTATGTATTGTTGCTTATCTGAAGTGAATCAATCAAATAATCATTTAAAATTTCATATTCCTGAGGTGTTAAAAAATCAGATAATTGTTTTTTGTCAGGTAGTTTTAGTTTGGGTAATAATGAAAATTGCTGAGCAATGCTCATTTCTATGTCAGTTTCCAAAACAAGTACGTCACATTTGTTAAATTCAGCAATCCATTCGTCGTAAAAAAAGAAATCATTTTCGGGTATCAAATGGATTGTTCCGTATATAAAAGAAGGATTTTCAAGACCATTCCCCGAAATCTCCCATAAAAGAGAATTTTCTTGCTTAATCTGAGCATTTAAAAAAAATGCAAAAAAAACGAGGTAAAAAAAAAGAATATATTTTTTCATCATTAAAAGTTTTATTCGTCAATATCTTCGGTAATAAAAATGGTTTCATAAGACTCAATTAATTGAGATTTGAGACGTTCGGCATCTAATTTTGTATCAAAATCTCCTACTTTAATTTTAAAATAAGGCTCTTCAAAAATTAAATAGGCGGGAATACCGGGGTGGTCTCTTTCAAATCCATCTTTAATATTTTGAGCTTTAAATCTGCCATCTCTGCCAATGCCGAAATAAATCTGAACACGATATATTTTATCGGGTTTTCGTTTAAAGGCGTTTGAGTAATTAGTAATTATTTGCTCCAGTTTAGCATCTTGTATAACGACAACTTCACCACCCGAACTGCTAACACCGATTGAATCCTGCATATATGTCAATTCTTCGAAATTTTTGGTTATTGTCTGAGAATAAGCCCCCGATGCAAGCAAAAAAAACAATGCTATAAAATATAAATTTTTCATGTGTAAATAATTTTGTAAGTTGTTGGTTTATAATTATTTTCATTC
>DYKL01000175.1 GCA_020722645.1 Acetofilamentum sp.
ATTAGCAAATTAGCAAATTAGTCAATTAGCAAATTAGCACATTAGCAAATTAGCACATTAACAAATTGGCACATTAGCACATTAGCAAATTAGCAAATTAGTCAATTAGCAAATTAGCACATTAGCAAATTAGCACATTAGCAAATTAGCAAATTAGCACATTAGCACATTAGCAAATTAGCACATTAGCAAATTAGCACATTAGCAAATTAGTCAATTAGCAAATTAGCACATTAGCACATTAGCAAATTAGCACATTAGCACATTAGCAAATTAGTCAATTAGCAAATTATTTAATTAGCACATTAACAAATTGGCACATTAGCAAATTGGCACATTAACAAATTGGCAAATTAGCACATTAATAAATTGGCACATTAGCACATTAGCACATTAACAAATTATCGCATTATAAGTGAATTGCCTCATCATTAGCTTCTGCTGCTGCTTCCATAATTCCTTCCGAAGTTGTCGGGTGCGGGTGAACCGAATGCATAATATCTTTGCTTGTAGATCCGGTTTTCATAGCTATGACCAATTCAGAAATCATATCAGTTGCACTGTGTCCGACAATATGAGCACCGAGCAATTTGTCGTTTTCTTTGTTGAAAATAAGTTTGACAAAACCATTCCTTTCGCCTATTGCGGTCGCTTTACCAAGTGCTGACATCGGAAATTTGCCGATTTTAAGTTTATATCCTTTTTCTGTTGCAAATTCTTCTGTAAAACCAACACTGCCCACTTCGGGTTCAGTAAAAATACCGCCTGGTATCTGGCTGTAAATTAATGGATTAGGATTTAGACCGGCAATTTTTTCAACGCATATAATTCCTTCGGCTGATGCTACGTGTGCTAATGCCGCAGTTGCTATTACATCACCTATTGCATAAACATTTTTTACATTTGTTTCATAAAATTCATTAACGTCAATAAAACCTCTTTGAACATTTATTCCAAGCTTTTCTAATCCAATATTTTCAGTATTTGGAGATATTCCAACCGCTGAAAGTACTATTTCGCTTTCAATTTGCTGTGTTTGGTTCAAAGATTTTACTGTCGAAATACATTTATCTTGTTGAACATCTACGTTTTCAACTAATGAAGAAGTTAAAACCTTAATTCTCATTTTTTTCAATGAACTTTCGATTTCTTCTGATGTATCAGAGTCTTCTATTGGCAGAATTCTGTCAAGTAGTTCTACTATAGTAACTTTTGTGCCAAGTGATGCATAAAAAAAAGCAAGTTCAACACCAATTGCACCGGAGCCGACAACAAGCATTGATTCAGGTTGTTTTTCTAATGAGAGTGCTTGTTTATAACCGATTATTCTTTGTCCGTCAATTCTTAAATTCGGCAATTCTCTTGGTTTTGCACCGGTTGCAATAATAATATGTTTTGCTTTAATTTCAGAAATTTCAGGGTTTCCTTCAATCGCAACTGTTTGGTTATCAGTTAGTTTTCCATATCCCTGAATTAATGTAACATTGTTTTTCTGAAACAAAAAATTGACACCTTTGCTCATTTGTGAAGCAACAGTTCGGCTACGTTTAATAATAGTCTGAAAATCGTGTGATATGTTTTCAGCATTTATACCGAATTTTTTTGATTCTTTTGCTGTTCTAAGAACAGAAGCGCTTTTTAACAATGCTTTTGTCGGGATACAACCCCAATTTAAACAAATTCCGCCAAGTTCTGATTTTTCAACCACTACAGTTTTAAGTCCCAGCTGAGATGCTCTGATTGCTGCAACGTAGCCACCCGGACCACTACCTATTATTACTATATCAAAGTTCATATTTTTTTCTTTTTTGCAAAAAAAAGAATTTTTAGCTCAAAATAAAAATCATTTAACACAAATTCAAAAAATACATAGAAATAAATTCACTGTAGCACGTAAATTGCATTGTTTAAAACCGTGAAAAATTTTTATAAATTATCTTTACTTCAAAAAGCAATTCTCGACACCGAATTACTTTATCCTAAGTTAATGATTAACAATATATCTGTTTGTCTATCATACAATTACGATTTTGATTATAATAAAATTAATAATTCTTTAAACTATATTATTCAAAATACTGATATTTTAAAGATTAAAATAATAAAAAAAAACAACGATTATTTTCAACAAATAAGTGAATATAAGTATTATAATTTTTTATTCTTCGATTTAAAAGATAAAAAGACCTCTCAAACAGAAATTTTGTTTAAGTTGTTTGGTGAAAAAAAAATTAATTTTTTTGATGAAAAATTATACGATTTTGTTGTAGTAAAAGATAAATATAAAACGCATATTTTTATAAAATTTCATCACATCATTTCAGACTCGTGGACTTGTTTTTTGTTTGAAAAAAGATTATTTGATCTACTTAAAAATAAAAATGTTGAAATATCAGACAATAAATATTTTAATTATCTCGAAGAAGAAAAAAAATACTTAAAATCAGAGAATTGCAAATCAGACACAATTTACTGGAAAAGAACATTATCTGTTTTGAGTTCCATCAACGAAGGGAAAGATAATTTTTTCAGGTATCAAAAAAGAGCAAAGAACAATCAGTCTAAACGTATTAAGTTTAATTTGAATAAAACTGATGTTTTGCATTTCCGAGAATTTATAAAAAAATATCACATTTCTGAATACGAAGCTTATTTGTCTGTTTATTCAATTTTAGTTAAAAAGATATACAATAAAGATAAATTTATAATTTCGACGCCTGTCTATAACAGAAAAAATAAACACGAAAAAGAAACATTCGGATTATTTGTAAACACTTTGCCTTTGCTGATAGAAATAAATGAGGAGAAAAATTTTTTTGAACTTGCTTCTGAACTAAAATCAAGATATAAAGAGCTTTTGAAACACAGCAGAATTCCGAATTATCAGATAATTGACAAAATTCTGCAAAAAAACAAAGCAGCCAATTTGTTCAGTATTTTCTTTTCTTATGAAAACAAAACCATTGACCACAATGATCTGAAAACAACACATTTTTTCGGAAATGATGAGCTTAGCGTTCTATCAATTCATATCAGCAAAAGAGATAATGCTGAAAATCTGACAATTGAGATTGATTATATGCTGAATTATTTTACCGAAAACGAAGTTATTAACTCTGTAAAAATAATTAAAAACATTGTTTCGGATATTTACAATTCCCCTTCTGCAAAAATTAAGAATATTAAAATTACTTCTGATGCTGAGCAAAAACAAATACTCGAACAATTTAACAAACCGTTAGATAAAAAAATATCACAAAAAACCATTGTTGATTATTTTATCGAAAAAGTAAAAGTAAACTCCAACAATTTAGCGGTAATAGATAATTCTAAGTCGCTTTCGTACAAAGAATTGAATGAAAAATCAAACGCTTTTGCCAATTTTATTATTAAAAATAAAAAATTGAACAAACAAAGCAAAATAGCTTTTTCATTGAGACGCAAGGCAGAAGCTGTAGTATGTTTAATGGGCATTTTTAAAGCAGGTTGTGTTGCAGTTCCAATAAATTTTGATTTGCCTCAAAAACGAAAAGAAATCATTTTAAGTGAGTTAAAGCCTGATATTTTTATTTCTGAAGACTATATTACAAGTTGTTGCAAATCAATTTATTACAACGACATTCAATTTAACAACAAATCATTTGTCAATTTTTCAAACTTCAAGCATAATGCAACAATTTATTTTACTTCTGGTACAACCGGAAAACCCAAAGGAGTATCACTAAAGCACAGCTATTATTCAAATTTGGTAGAGACTTGGCAAAAATTGTACTTTTTAAATTCATACGACATCAGATTATTACAGCTTGCAAATTTTTCATTTGATGTTTTTATGGGCGATTTCATTAAAGTTTTCTCTAATTCTGGAACAATGATTATTGCCGATGAAAAACAAAGAATTGATGTTGCGGAATTGGCTGATATGATAAAAAAATATGATATTACGATATTGGAAAGTACTCCGACGTTAATAATTCCTTTTTTTAAATATGCCGAAGCAAATAAAACTGAATTAGAAAGTTTAAAAACAGTAATTTTTGGTGCTGATAGTCTGATGACGAAAAAGTTGTATGAACTTGTAAAGAAATACGAACATATTAATTTTTATAACAGCTACGGAGTTACTGAGACAACAATAGAATCAACAGCTTATTTAGCAACAAAACAAGATAAATACAGAACACTAATTGCTCCAATCGGAAGACCGCTCGATAATGTTCATATATATATTCTTAATTCTCAACAACAAATACTGCCGCCTGAAATAGAAGGAGATTTGTACATATCCGGCTATGGAGTGCCTGCAAAATACTTTAATGATAAAATTTTAACTTCTGATAAATTTTTCCCGAATCCTTTTTTTGATGGTTTTGTAATGTATAAAACAGGAGACAGAGCCAAATGGTTAATTGATGGAAATATTGAATTTATTGGTCGAACAGATTTACAGGTAAAAATTGCCGGAAACAGAATTGAACTGAAAGAAATTGAGTTCTTTTTAAAAGAAATTGATTTTGTTGTTGATGCCGCAGTGGTTTTTGATGAAAAAATTTATGCATTTATTGTCTCTTCATATAAAACCGATGAACTACAAATTAAAAATATTTTATCTGCTTCTTTACCCGAATATTCAATTCCTCATAAGTACATATTTGTCGAAAAAATCCCATTAAACTCAAACGGAAAAGTAAACAGTACCAATTTACTGAAAATTCTTCATCAGAAAACCGAAAAAAGGTTTTTGTTTCAAAAGTTATATAAAAATGAAAAAATAATAAAAGATGTAATTGTGAAACTTATAGGTTCGAACAGTTTAGATAAAAACGACAATTTGTTTGATTCCGGTTTCAACTCACTGATGGCTCTTGAAGCTTCTGTATTGGTTCAAAACAAAGGATTAAACATTTCTGCTCAGGATTTTTACAATTATCCTACTATTTCGCAATTAGCTAAAATTCAAAAAAATATAAATGATAAACAAGAACCGACAAAAAACAAAAATTATGAACCTAAAACAAAGATTATCAGCATTCGGGATTCGGCATCAGACAATATTGTTTTAACAGGTGTTACAGGTTTTTTCGGCATTCACTTGTTACATAAATTAGCTTTTGAAAACAAAAACATTCATTGCCTTGTAAGAAAAAAAGATGAAAAAACCGCTTTTGAAAGATTGTCCGATACATATTTTTATTATTTTGACAGCAAATTGCCTGAAAATATTGAAGTTGTAGAAACCGAAACAAATGATAAAGATTTCGGTTTGAGTAAGTTAAATAATCTTGATGTTAAGTATTTTATTCATTGTGCTTCAAATGTCAGACAAATGGGGAATTGGAATGAATTGGAACAAGATAATATTCATTTTACTCAAAAAGTTGCTCAATTCTGTTCAAAAAACAAAATCGAACTGCACTATATCTCAACAATGTCAATCGGATTAAAAACAGATAAAGTTTTTGATGAAACAACAAGAAAATGTTTTGTGCATAAATTTGAGAATCCTTATATCTACTCTAAATACAGAGCCGAAGAGATTATTAGAAAAACGAAAGAATTAAATTTTAAAATATACAGAATCGGTAATCTGACCGGAAGATTTTCAGACGGGAGGTTTCAAATTAACGAAAAAGAAAACCTCTTCTATCAACTTTTAGAAATAATTTCTAACCAAAAAATTTTACCTGAAACTATATTAAAATCGCAGATAGAATTTACTCCGGTTGATTTAGCGGCTGAAGCATTTTACAAATTGTTCAAATTTCAACAAAAAACAATAGATATGTACCACATTTTTAACAATTCTACTTTAAAATTAAAAGATTTTTGCAAGATAACAAACAACAAATTTAAGTTTTTGCCTTATTTGGAATTTAAACAAAAAATGCAAAATAACCCATTGATTTTGGCTGCAATAGATTATTTTGCAAATTACAGCAATGATTACAAGAAATTTTCGAATGCAAAAACTCTTGTTTTTTTAAAGAAAAATGATTTTACATGGACAAAGCCCGACAAAGAGTATATTAATAAAATTATACCTTAAATCCGTATGTCTATACTTATATATCTGAAATTCAGTCAGGTGAGATACTTACAGTACAGGCACCTGACTGGTGCAAACTGCATGTTGCAGGTGTTTTCACCTGCAACCACTTACGAAAAGACTTGCGGATTTAAGGTTATAAACAAAAAGTAAGCTGCTATTTGCAATCTTTTTGTTCAAGAGATTTATTGTACTGATGCATAGCGTCTTTGCTCATACCCATCGAAGCAAATCCTCCGTCGTGATATAGATTTTGCATAGTTATTTTTCTTGTTAAATCTGAAAACAAAGTAACAGTAAAATCAGCCAAATCCTGAGCCGTTGCATTTCCAAGCGGAGACATCCTTTCTGTGAAATCCATCAGTGCGTCTATTCCCGCAACACCGCTACCGGCAGTAGTCAAAGTTGGTGATTGAGAAATTGTATTTACCCTTACTTTTCTTTCGCGTCCGTATATATATCCGAAACTTCTGGCTATTGATTCAAGCAATGCTTTTGCGTCTGCCATATCGTTATATCTGTATAATGTTCTTTGAGCTGCAATGTATGATAAAGCAACAACAGAACCCCATTCGTTTATAGCATCAAGTTTATATGCTGTCTGAAGTAATTTGTGAAAAGAAATCGCAGAAATATCAAGTGTTTTGACATAATACTCGTAATTTAGCTCTTGGTATGGTACTTTTTTGCGAACATTAAGAGACATACCAATTGAATGAAGAACAAAATCGACTTTGCCACCCAAAATTTCCATAGATTTTTCAAAAACCATCTGTAAATCGCTCATTTTAGTTGCATCTGCAGGTAAAATTGTAGAATTTGTTTTTTCTGCAAGCTCGTTCAGTTCTCCAAATCGAAGTGCTACGGGTGTATTTGATAAAGTAAATACTGCTCCCTGTTCATAAGCTTTTTCTGCTATTTTCCATGCCATTGATTTGTTGTCTAATGCACCGAAAATAATACCTTTTTTCCCTTTTAATAAATTTTCCATTTTGTTAATTTTAAAATCGTGCAAAAATACTAATTATGTTTTATAACACAAATTAAAGTTGTTTTACTGTAAAATTTTAGATAATTTTTAGAAAAAGTCTGATGTAATTTTTATACAAAGCTCTTTCGTATTTGCAATTATAAAGTTATATTTTTTTATAATAAATATAAATTTTCGGATCGCAAATCATTATTGTCCGGAACCTTTTTAGTGATTTTTAACTATGTTTAAATCATATTAAAACCTAATCTTTACAATTTTTAGGCACAATATCAAAAATTTTCAGAATTTCATTT
>DYKL01000176.1 GCA_020722645.1 Acetofilamentum sp.
ACACAAATTTATATAGTTTGTGTACCAATAATTCTTGGCACACTCCCGAACAGCTATGGATTTAGAATTTTATTATTTCTACTAATACTGCAAAATTATCAAATCTTATGATATAAGACAAAAGTCTTGTTCATTTTTTTACAGTGGGACGCTACACAAAAAAAGCCCCAATCTCTTGGAGCATTCTGGCGGTCCGGACGGGACTCGAACCCGCGACCCTCGGCGTGACAGGCCGATATTCTAACCAACTGAACTACCGAACCATTTTTTAATGCGTTGCAAAAGTAATATAAAATTTTTACCTGCAAAAAAAATATTCAACTTTTTTATATTTTTTTTTTTGATTTTATTTCAGATTTGAATATCAATAAATTACATCTTCGTGCGAGAAATTAACTTGGTATTTATGTCTTTAAAACAATTTTACAAACTCGATAAATCTTAGCACTATGTATAATGAACTATGCACTATAAACTATGAACTATGAACTATGCACTATTTACTATGCTTAATCCCAAATATATTTTACTCCGACAACGATAACATCATCTATTTGTTGATATTTGACACCCATCCAGTTTTCAAAGGTTTTGTCGAGAGTTGCCTTTTGTTGATCCATAGGCTGGTCTTTGATTGTCAGGAATAATTTTTCGAGACGTGTGAGTTTAAACTTTTTACCACCCGGTCCGCCAAACTGGGAAGCATAACCATCTGAAAATGTGTAAAGTAAATCACCTTTTTGTGGAGTAAAGTAATGAGTTGTAAATGGAGTTTCGACTTCTTCGAAAATACCTATTGGTTTGCGGTCGGCTTTCAGCTCAATAACTTCTTCACCTCTGACTATAAACAAAGGATTAAAAGCACCGGCAAACTGTAATGATTTTTGTTTTGGGTTTATTATGTACAAAGCCATATCCATCCCGTCTTTTGCTTCTTCTACCTGACCTGTCTGATGCAGTGCATTGACAATCCCTGTACGTAAACTGTCTAAAATCTGTCCGGCAGTTAATTGGTCATTTTCTCTATGCACAATTTCATCTAACAATGCCGAACCCAACATGCTCATAAATGCACCCGGGACACCGTGTCCGGTACAGTCGGCAGCGACAACGACTATTATATCATCAATTTGTTTAATCCAGTAAAAATCACCCGAAACTATATCACGCGGTCTGTACAGCACAAAAGATTCAGGCAATATACTGTGCATATATCCCTTTGGCGGTAATATTGCAGCTTGTATTCGCTTTGCATAATATATACTGTCCATTATTTCTTCTTGTTGGCTTGCAATTGCATCGCGTTGTTTTTCGGCAATATCACGTTGTTTAGTAATTTCATCACGTTGAGCTATAATTTCTTCCTGTTGTTGTTCAAGTTCAGAGTTTTTAGCCTCAATTTCTGACTTTTGTTGCTCAATTTCAAAGGTTCTTTCTTTTACAAGTCGTTCAAGATGTTCATTTTGAGCTTTCAATGCTCTTTCACGCCATTTTATAAAAATATATACGGCAACAATTACAATCAGAATATTTCCAATTATAAACCACCATCTGAACCAGAAAGGTTTCAATATCTCAAAAGATATACTTTCGTAATAACTCCATATATCATCTTTACCTTTTGCTCTGAAAAGAAATGTATATTTTCCGGGAGGCAAATTCTGATATGCAGCTTTGTATGGAACTCCTGATGAAGACGTGTAAATTCTTTTTTTACCTCTCAGATAATAATCATAAACTATTGATTGTTCATTTTTGAAAGATAATCCCGAAAGTTCAAAAATAAAATTATTCTGGTTGTGTTTCAGAACTTTTGGCAATGAATTGGCATTTTCGCCATTAAGTATAATTGATTCAACACGGCAATCGGGGGCATATTTATGTTCGCTTTTCTTTTTAATGTCATAAGTTGCTATTCCGTGCAAAGTACCAATCCAGAGCATACCTTTTGCATCAACAAGTAATCCGTCAATTGCAATTTCGTTTCCGGGTAAACCATCTTGTGCATTAACTTCAAATTCAGAAACCATTTCATTCAGATTAACGTAATTCAAGCCTTGATTTGTTCCTATCCATAAATGAGAAGTATCATTAGCCCGCGATAATGCTGTAATTGAATTATGCGAAAGATTATTTATTTTTAAATATTCAAGTTTTTTGTTATTTAAAAGATACAGTCCGTTTTCAGTTCCGATAAAAATTTTGTCGTATATTTTTTCAATTGTAGAAACAGAATATTCCAGATTTATATAAGGTTTTAATGTTCCGTTGTCAAAATAGACCAAACCGGTGTTATTTGCCCCGACTACTGTATCATTTATTTCGTAAAAATCCTGCAGTAAAGTAGTTGAACTATTTTCAATCATAACCGGGCTGTCATAGAAACTTTTGAAATAGTAAACAATGCCATTATAACCGGTTGAGATAAAAATTTCACCTTTAGAACTGATAAAAATATTTTTCAGGAATTGTAATTTAGTTTCAAAAAGATTCGTATTGACAATTTTTTTTGTTTTTGGCTCAACTTCATACAAACCATTTTCAGAAGCCACAATTATGTTGTTGTTTATGTTTTCGGCAGTAACAAATGAGCTTAAACCGTCAGAAAATTTTGAGGAAATATTTGTCAGAGAATCTTCAAGGACATATAAAGTATTGTTGAAACTGAACCATAAGTAGTTCATATTATCCTGAGTAATTGAATTAACGTAAAATTTCAGTTTATCGGGATAGATAATACGGAGGCTTTTATTTGTAAGTTTTTGAATACCACCGTAATATCCGAACCAAATATTTTCTTCATTATCAACGTAGAATGATAATATTTTCTGACCTGATAAACCAATTGACTGATCGTAAACAATAGGACTTAAATTCAGAGAGAAAATCTGATATGCTTTAAAATTGCTTATCAGCCAAATAGCACCGTCTGATGTCTGCCTTATTTTTTGAATTGTAGAAGTTATATTTGAAGCCTGATTTATTGTTTCGCCGAGATTTTTGTTTAAAACATTGTAGAAATCTGTATAATAAATACCCTGAGCCGAAGAAATCCAGATTTTTTGATCGGAATCAACAAATACATAATAATTTGGTTCGTTATTAATTTTAATCAAATCAAAATTATCCATATCAAAAATAAACAATCCATCGCTGGAAGCAATTAAAAATGAAGATTCTTCAGGTATTTCAGCTATTGAGTGGACATTTGAGGGTGAATTTTTTATAACTTCTTTAAAAATAATTTCTGAATTTTTAGTATAAATTACAATACCTGCATCACCATAAAACCACTTATTATTTTCAGAATCAATAAGTATATGTTTGAAAGGGGTTCCATATTTAAGAGTGTCAAAAACGCCGTTTCTGAATGTAGAAACACCTTTTAAAGTTGCAAAATATAAAGTTCCGTTTGCCCCTTGTTTTATATCCATAACTTCGTTACCAACCAAACCGTTACTTGAATCAAAGGTCTTCATTGTTCTGCCGTTGAATTTAACTGCACCCGAAAAAGTGCCGAACCAGATATAACCTTCGTTGTCCTGAAAAATTGAAGTTATGTTTTCTTGTGGTAATCCTTCGTCAGAACCGTAAAATACGAAAGGGAAAACTCCAATATTATAGGTTTGGTGCAATGCTACAAGGAACTTTTCTGCTGCTTTGAAGGGCATTCCGGTTTGTTGTTTAAAAAATTCGTCGAATATTCCGTATTGTTCAGCATAATCAAAAAATTCAAGAATTTTCTGTCTTAATTTCGGGTGATTTGATTTGATAGCCCAACCGCCCATACTTATTTCTCCAAGAATAAATTTTGCTTCAAGATTTTCATATTCAGGCAGGCTGTATATTGAAATAGTTACTAATGTGTAATCAGCTTTTCCGCTTGCAACATCATCAAGCATTTCAGTAGAATTAACATAATAATAGTTTGTAATTCCGTTATTAATCATTGCTTGTTCATACGATGAACCTTTTGAAGTAACACCTTTTAATTTTTTCAAATCAGCAACGGTAGTAATTTTTTGATCTTTATTTCCAACAACGATTGTGGCATTGGGCATATATTCTATAATGTCTAATTTTGACATACGCCAGGGAACCGGAGCAAGCAAATCGCAAGCTATATCAACATCTTCAAAATATTTTGGTGTATAAGAACTGTCTTTGTATATTATGCCGTCATCAGCCTGAAAATATATTTCCAAATCAGGTGCAATTCTAATTTCAAGTTCCAGATGTAAAAAATTTGCTAATGCTTCTGCCAGAAGATGTGAAAATTGCTTTTGACCTGTTTTACTGTATATCAACTCTCTTTCACGTAAAGCAACAACTAATTTGCCGGAATTGATAATGTCATCAAAACTTCTTGTAATTATTACATCAGATGTTGAATATGAGTTTATTATATCAAGGTAAGTTTTAAAATCTATTCCGTAAGATTCCTGAAAAAGAAGATTTAAAGTTCCGTTTCCTTTAATTGTTTCGTAAAAATTATTTATTTCCTCGGCTAATTCCAGATTATCGTTTTCCACAGCCCAACCAACATCAAAAGGTTTACCTACAGGAAAAGCTAATTTGACGTTATTGGAATTTTCATTTATAAATTTTAATGCTAAATATGAAACGGCAATAAATCCGTCAACTTTGCCGGTTTTTAACAATTCCTGCGATTCTTCTTCTGATTTTGTTCTTATAAGAATAATTTCATTGTTTAATTTCTGATTAATTATTTCAATATTTTTTTCATAACTTGAATTTTCAAGCAGAGCGATTTTTTTCCCTCTTAAATCTTCGTAATTCCTGATTTCTTTAATTTCAATCAAATCCAAATATTCTTCCGGAAATAATTGTTGCATAAAAAAGTCCCAGCCTTTTGCAGTCTTTTCGACAACCAGCAAGTCAGAAACTTGCATAATTCCTGCGTAATCGTAAATTTTCTTTCTCCAGTCAAACACATAAATAGTACCGCAGATAAAATCAGCTTTTTTCAGCGCATCAGGAGTGTAATAATAATCGGGGTTTGTTTCCAAATCTTCGGGGCGAACACCGTCATTCGTAAAATTTTCTTCCCATGTAGTCTCAATAACAATTAGCTCAACATTTAAAAATTTTGCAAATTCAGAGGCAATTTTGTAATTAATGCTGTTTTTGCTACTTTCGGTGAATGCTGCGTACATAACACCGCTTTTCTTTATCTCTTTTAATGATCTGGGATAAAGGAAAAAAGGTAAAAAAATGAATATAATTATCAGTGCTTTTTTCATCAAAATTTCACGTTAAGCAATCTTATAAAAAGCAATTATTATGCCTTTTTTATAAGAATAATTGATTTATTTTCTATTTACATTAAATAATGTGATAAATTATTTACAAATATTAAATTTGACTTTACAAATATCGTAAAAAATTTAATTCATTGCATTTTTTTTATTTTTCGTAAATAAAACTTTATTTTGCAATTCAAATTACAGTTATGAATTTTGAATGGATTTATACTGATTTACCTGCATTGCTGATAATAATTTCAGCCGGAATATTAATCGGAAAAATTAAAATTAAGGGTATTTCGCTTGATTTATCGGGCGTTTTATTATCTGCCCTGATTTTGGGTCATTTCGGATTTGAATTATCCAAAGAATTTTTAAATCTAGGCTTATTACTATTTGTTTTTACTGTCGGTATGCAAGCCGGACCGGGTTTTTTCGACTCTTTCAAAAAGCAAGGGCGTCAGTTCCTGCTTTTTGCTTTTGTAATAATTGCAACTACTTCAATAGTTTCATACTTAATCAGAGAATTAACCGGTATTGACAAAGCCCTGAATGTGGGTATTTTTGCAGGTGCTATGACTAGTTCACCCGGACTTGCTGCAGCTACTGATGTTTCTGAGTCTCCCTTAGTTTCTATTGCTTATGGACTCTCCTATCCTATCGGTTTAATCGGCGTTGTTCTGGCTGTTAATATATTTCCGAAAATTTTCAAAATTAATGTCCAAAATGAAGAAAAAAAATATTTCGCTTCTTTAAAAGATGAGTATCCTGATGTTTTTGGCAGAACTTTTGAAGTTTCAAATCCGAATATTAATAATAAATCTCTTAAAGAAATCAATCTCAGAGGTATTACTAACTGCACTGCTTCAAGATGTATGAAACAAGACAAATCGTTTATTCCAAACGGAGACACAATATTACATACAGGTTGCTTGATTAGGCTTGTTGGTACCGAACAAGATTTAAAAAAAGCAGAATTACTATTCGGAAAACCTGTCGATAAAGAAATACCCCTTTCGCTTGATTATGACATTCGATGGTTAGTTGTTACAAACAAAAAAGTAATTAATAAATCATACAAATCAATAAATATTGCAGAAACTTTTAATGCACAGGTTGTAAGAATAAGACGTTCAGGGATTGATATAACTCCAACACCTTCAACTGTATTCAAATTTGGCGATAAGCTGATGATTGCAGGACAAAAAGAAGGCGTTAATAATGTCGCAAAAGTTTTAGGAAATGATGAAAAAAGATTGTCTGAAACAGATTTACTACCGCTGTTTTTGGGCTTACTGATTGGTATTCTGATTGGCAAAATTGAAATTCCTTTTTTCGGATTGTTCAATTTTAAACTTGGTTATACAGGCGGTGCATTGTTATCCGGTTTGATTCTAAGCAGATTAGGTAAAACCGGACCTGTTTTGTGGACATTATCAGCAACAGCAAATCAACTTCTCAGAAAAATCGGACTGACTTTTTTTCTTGCCGTTGTCGGAACTTCTGCCGGTAAAGAACTTATTGCGACACTTGCCGATAAGGGTTTTACATTAATTTGGATTAGTTTTGTTTTAACATTTTTGCCTATTATCATTGGCATTTTGATGGGAAAATATATTTTCAAGATGAATTTTCTTACACTACTTGGCTTAATTACCGGTGTTATGACAAGTACACCTGGACTTGGAGCAGTTCAGTCAAAATCTGATACAAATGCCGCTCCGGTGGCTTATGCAACGGTTTATCCTTTTGCTTTGGTTCTGGTTATTATTTTTGCTCAGATTCTTGTACTGTTTTGAATTACGAATCAATGAATTTCGAATCAATGAATTTCGAATGTTGAATTTTGAATGTTGAATGTTGAATTTTGAATGATGAATGTTGAATTTTGAATTTTGAATGATGAATTTTGAATGATGAATGTTGAATTTTGAATTTTGAATGATGAATGTTGAATTTTGAATTTTGAATGATGAATGTTGAATTTTGAATGATGAATGTTGAATTTTGAATGTATAATTCAATGAAACAATGTAGCAATGAAACAATATAGCA
>DYKL01000177.1 GCA_020722645.1 Acetofilamentum sp.
GCTAATTGACACATTGGCTAATTGACACATTGGCTAATTGACACATTGGCTAATTTACATCATATCAGAGAAAAAATGCGGGAAAAAAGTAAAGAACACGAATGTGAAAAATGCGTAAAACAAAACAGAAAAAATAAAAATAAGAATCACAAAAAACTGTGTACCTCCAATTTTGGATTTTACTTTTGCTGTATTTTTAAGTATTTCGGCTTGTTTATTTTCTTTAATGAGCTGAACAACATTTTCTAAAACTTGTCTGTTGGTCGGGTCACTTAAAATTTTATTGATATTGCTTTTTAAATCTTCGTTATCAGCTGAAATCTGTTCGAGTTTTGCAGTTGTTTTTGTGTTATGTTCTTCAAAGCCGATACCTAAATTTGTATTTTGTTCCCTTATTTTGCCGAAGTGTAAATCATTTTTTTCAGAGACTTCAATTTGTTTGGTTTTTAATTCATCTAATTTTTTGGGGAAGTCAACTGTTTTCAAAAATTTTGACAGTTCAGCCGTAGAGCTTGCCAATTCAAGATAATTATCTAACAATTTTTGTTCAGATTTAACTCTTTCGTTGTGGCTGTTTACTATTTCGTTGATTTTTGTCTGGTAATTTTCAATTTGAAGTTTAACAAAATCACGTTCTTCGATAAGAGTTTTCTGAGCCTCGTCAATAATTCTGTTGATAGCTTCACTGTTTTGTTCGGTTGTTTTTTTGATATATTCCTGAGTAATTTCGCTGTTTTGCTCAACAAGATTGGTATATTTTTCCAGAGTTTTTTCTTCCTGTTGCACTCTTTCCTGAAAATGATAATACAATTCGTTTATTTTATTTTCGGTATGACTGTAAGTTTTGTTCATAAACTCCGAAAACATAGTGTTAATTTTTTCAAGATTATCGCTGAAATATTTCTGAAGTTCTTTTGAACTTTCAATAATCGAATCGCTTATCTGACCGGCTTTTGTAATTTTTGAAACAGCTCCGTCAAATTTACTAAGCTCTTCCTGAAGCTTTAACAATTCGTTGTTTATTTGTTCTATCATTTTATTATGTGTTTGATATTTACAGAAATTTTTATAAATTATCTATAACTGATAATATTTTTTTATTAAAATTGTTAATCCAGTTTGTATGTATTTTTAGAATCAGATAATTTTCGATTTTTGCTTTTGTTTCGAGATTATGTTTAGCTAAAATTTCCAATATTTTATTCAAATTAGATTTAAGGTTGAAATTTTCGTTGTTTTGTCTGCAATAACTTAATCCTAATGCAATATTGTTTATAGCATCAAGTAATTTTGTGTCGTTTTCGGCATTAACCAAAGCGGCACTTAATCCGCTAATTATCAAAAGATTGCCATTGTTAGGATTAGCATATAGAAGCATTTCGGTAGATTTTTGAATGTGCATAAAAGTATCTATGTACATATCTTCCTGATCAAAAATTTCGATGAATTCAGAAAAGTCTTTATCCAAAATGCTTTCAAAATCAAAGATAAATTTTGCTGAAAAATAATTATTTAAAAGCGGAATAATATTTTGAGGGTCAGATTTGAATTTGTCAATCAAATCAATAACCAAATTATAAGATTTAAGCTGTTTTTTGTATATGTTTTCGTAATAGTATTTTTCGTAAAAATAAATTGCTTTGTCAATTATTGAAACACCTTTGGTTTTAGGTAATTTTTCGTAAACTTCAAAAGCTTTGTTTTTAGAGACAAAAGGTGAAATTCTTTGGTAAATATGGTTTATTATATCAGTTTCTGATTTTTTTGTGAGTACAAGTGTAAATTGCTGATTCTGAAAGTCAATAATAAAATCGTCAATAATACCGGTTGCGAAAAGTTTAAAAATAGCTTGTTGTGTATCGAAAAAATTTCTGAAATTCCAGTAAAGATTCTGAATTTCGAGATTAATTTCTTTGTACTGTTCTTTTGATAGTTGAGCTGTTACAGAAAACAAAGCCAAAAACTCATCAACATCAATGCATCTTTCATAAATATCAATAATTTCGTTAATATGAATTGAAATGTTTTTTTCTTTTTCCAATTTGGATATCAACAAGTTAGCTGCATTATTATAAAATTCAACCGTTACTGTTGCCTGTTCATTTTTTTTGAGGCTTGTCCAGATACTGTTAAGTCCTTCGTTTGAACTGACTTTTATTTTATCGTTAATAATGAAGAATATTTCTTTGCCTATCGAAACAATTTTTTCGATGTCGAATTTTAAAAACGCAAGAATTTGAATTGCAAGCTCTTTTTTGTTGGCGGGTGCAAGATTAAAAATTGTGTTTTGTTCAAAATCAATATAACCAAGTATTTCCTGTTCTTTGTCTTTAACGTATAATTTTGTTGGTTCTATCTGAGGCTGACTTTCAATAGTAATCCATTGATCAAAAGAATATCTTATTCTTCTGATTAAAATATCTGCAATTGATTCAGTTGAATATGTAATTTGGGATAAAATTTCCTGTAAAATTTTTTGTTCTTTTTTTGGATTCAGATTTAAAGTGTTAAAAATTCTGCCTCTTTGTAAATTTTCATTTGTTATTTCACCCGAATACTGAATTTCCTCAATGTTTGCTTGTTCGTCAAAATTGACTTCGTGAATTGTAATGGGAAATTTGCCGGAACCGTAATTAACGCAACATTTAACCGAATTATTAGGATACAATTGTCCTAAAACCTGAATAAATGTTTCGATGCTTGAAGGTGTATTCTGAAAAAATACTTTTTCGGCAGGAATCGGACAACCTATACCAAGTGAAAAAGTAGAAACGAGAATATCAATTTCGTTGTTTTTATACGCATTGTAGTTTTTGTAGGATTCTCTTGAAACTATTGTACTTACAGACTGAAGTTTATCTCCGATTGTACCTTTGAAACTACCTGTTTTAAAATCATTGCTGTATAATTTTTCCTGAATCACAGCAGGTCTTGAACAAAAAACAATTGATTTTTTTAAAAGTTCATTTTTTGTTGATTCAATTTTTTTGTTCATCAAAGCATTAATAGTCTCTATCGGGTCTGAAAAATATTCAGTTTCGACAGGATTAAACTTAAAATTAATATTTGAAATTTCAGGGTCAATTTTGATAAGGTTACAATCGTCAATATCAAATTGTTTTTTTAGGTCAATAATTACATCATAAGACGCAGTTTCACTTAAACAGGCGTAAGTGGGGAGTTCTTTGCCGAAAAGCATAGAAAAATTGTTCGAAATTGTACCGTAAAATGGTCTGAAATCGTGAGACCATTCAGATGCAGAGTGTGCTTCGTCAATAATAATGTAACTGATATGAACATTGTTTGAAATAGCATTTCTGACAGCTTGTCTGTATTCGCTGATGTGTAATCTGTCGGGAGTTACAAAGTTAAATATCGACTGTCCGTTTTCTAATTTTTTCAGAGCTGAATATTTATCGAATATTTTCTGTGTAGAAGCACTGAAATAAGAGCAGGCATCAATTGAGCTGTTTCGTAAAATATCAAACTGATTGTTAAGATTTGACATAAGAGCAGTTACAATAATTCCAAGCCCGGGTTGTAACATAACAGCTAAACGGTATAAATCTGATTTTCCTAATTTTGAAGGAATTACGGCTAATGTATTATTGTTTTTCAGTAATTTATGTAAAAACTTGAATTGTAAGTGATTGATATCCTGTTTTCTGAACAAATTTCGGTAAAAATAATTCAACGATTCTTTACTTTGATTTTCAGCACTTTTTTCTTCTTTTGATTTTGATGTTTTGTCGAAAAAGTTAATATTATATGATATATTTTTATTAGTTGTAAAATTAACTTCATTTACTATAAAATCAACAGAACGTATTGTAGAATATATTTTTGATTTGGTTTCAATTTTTTCAAAAGTCAAATTTGAACGCAATAGAACAGATAAATCAATTAAGAGGTCATATTTTTTTGTTGTGTCAAATTCTTCGAGCGGAAAGATATTTCCCTGAAACAAAACATTAAGTTCAGCACTTTCAAATTCCGGTGTGTAAAAAATATCAAGTTGTATTTCGGGTAAACTTCTGTTATTGCCTTCGAGAATAAACAAGTTGTTAAAATTGTTTTCCAAATCTTCTATTGCAAGAAAAGCAGCAGGAACATCTCTTTCGATAACGGCAATTTTCCATATTTTGTCGTTTAACTTGAGGTTACCTGCAAGCAGATGTTTTAAAATTGTTTTTTGAATACGCGCAACAGCAAGCGGAGTCAGAGCAATTTGCATCGCATTAAGCCCGAATTCATTTGCATATAACGGAGAATTATAATTTTTGCGAAGAATGTCAAAATATTCATCAAACGTAAAATCTATTATTTTTTGTAATTCTTCATCAATATCATTATCATCAATTTTAGTAATTTCTGCTCTTTGAGACCATTTAATCGAATTCAGAACTTCATTTATAAGTTCAATTTGTTTGTAATCTGTATTATGCTGATTTAATTCTGTATTTAGGTTTATACATATTCCGGCATTATTTTTAATAAGATAAGGTAGTTCAATTGAAAAATCGAAGAAATTTTCATTAAGTAAATCTTTTTGAGAATCTGAAATGTTATAATTATAATCAGAATATCTGTATATATTTGAAATAGGTCGTTTTTTGGATAAAAGCTGTATAAAAAATTCACCGATATTAACAGGAATAAATTCTGTAATCAGTTTTTTTGATAAAGGATTATCTTCAAATAAATCAGGATTAATGTTTTCTTTTTTAAATCTGGGTTCAATTATATGCAGCGAACGAATTATTTCGGGGTGTAGTTCGTCGTTTGTAAATTTGTATGTAAAATTATTTCCTTCTGTATATTTATTGGTTTTAATAAAAGTATTTGCAATTCTGTCTTCCAGAAAAGTTGAAGGAATAGTAGGAAAACCACGGGAAATAATTTTGTCCAATACACTTATTACAGAATCATTTACATTTGTTTGTAAATCAACATTTGTTTGCAAATCAAAAATCGAAAGACTCCTCAAAAGCTTAAAAATTGGCGATTTTCTGTCGTTTTTTGCCAGTTCTGCTATTATTGGTTCTATAAAATATCCTGCCTGAATTTTGGACATTGTAAATTTATATTTCTGTAATTTGAATTAATTTGTTATTTTTATATTACTTTTAGATGTTTTACAAACAATAAAATTTCATAAAATTATTTATATTGTTAAAATTACAAATTTAATACCATATAAGTTAAAAGTTTAGAAAGTTTGTAAAGTTTTTTCAAACATATTTTACAAAAGTAGTAATTATTGTAAATAATTGACAATCAGCAACAAACCCGTAAAAGGCAAGATTTTTTTTGAACTTTGACACTTTCAGGGTAAACTTTACAACCATTTATAAACTAAAGTTTAAGTTTAGTTTACAAAAATAAATTTATTATATGAAATAACAAAAAATTAACAAAATTTGTAATACAATTTTTTGGTGGTGGTAAAAACGTTTAAGTTTCAATTTAAGATAAAATCTCTTTTAATTAACAAATTTTTCAAAGAATTGAAACATAAGTTTTCGGTGGAAACAACGAGAACAGTAAATAACCGCATTTTGTGGGTGTCTACACCGATAAATTTTATAGTAATTGGTTAATATTCAACTAATTATGTTTACATAAGCAACAAGTTATTAATTAGCTGAAAATCAATAATTTGCTTCCTTCGATGTAACTCAGGATGACGCTAATTTAAAAATTAACGAATTATTGTTTATGTGATAAAAAATTAATTTATTTGAAATTCGTATTTTTTCGTAATGCTTTTATTACCTGTGTTGTCAGTCGCATAAAACTCAAATATGTAGTCTCCTGATTCTGAAAAAATTATCGGATTGGTGTATTCTTTAAATGTTTCATTATTAACCGAATACATAATTTTATCAACGCCCGACATATAATCCTTTGCATCAATTGTAATCTGAAGGTTTTTGTTGTAAACAAGTTTTCCACCGGAATATTTTCTTGTTCCTTTAAAATATGCGTTAATAGTAGGTGCAAAACCATCTACGTAAACTTTAAAAACAGCTGTTTGCGATGGATAAGCAATTTTTTTTGTATTTGTATCAACCGCATTTGCATATTGGAGTGTATTGTAACCATCAGAATCAAAGTACATAGGATTTGCATATTTTTCCGATGTTTTGCTGGTCATTAGAATGTCCTGCGAATTATTATCAGGGCTTGTAGAAATCCAGAAATACACCGGCAAGTTTCTGTTGTAGTATAATTTATTGTCTTTTTCAAACCAAGTAAAATTGTTATCCTGTGCATAAAGTTTACAAATTGAAACAATTAAAATTGAAAGTATTATTATTTTTTTCATACTTTTGCCGTTTATTAAATGAACAAAACAAAAAATTTATTTTACAAATATAAATAATGCAATCAAAAATACAAGATTATTTTAAATTTATCAAATTCAGTCATACAATTTTTGCAATGCCTTTTGCTTTGATTGGTTTTTCATTAGCTTTTAAAGAGTACAATGTAACTTTCAGTTTTATTTTATATATTGTTTTGTGTATGGTTTTTGCCAGAAATGCAGCAATGGGTTTTAACAGATACTTAGACAGAAAAATTGATGCCCAAAATACCAGAACGTCTCAAAGAGAAATTCCTGCCGGAAAAATTTCACCTAAGAATGCTCTGATTTTTGTAATAATAAATTCAATTTTATTTTCAGCTACATGTTTTTTTATCAACAAATTAGTTTTTTATTTATCATTTGTTGCATTGTTTGTGGTTTTAGGATACAGTTTTACTAAACGATTTACGGCATTTAGCCATATTGTTCTGGGTATGGGGTTATCACTTGCTCCAATTGGTGCGTATCTGGCAATTTCATCGAAATTTGATATTATTCCTCTACTTTTTTCTTTTTTGGTACTGTTTTGGGTAAGCGGTTTTGATATTATTTATGCAATGCAGGATTATGAATTTGATAAAGAAAACAATCTGAATTCAATTCCTGTTTTATTAGGCAAAAAAAAGGCACTGTTTTTATCTTCTTTCATACATCTTTTATGCTTAATCCCGATTATTGCCGTTTATTTTTTGTATAATTTCGGCTTATTGTATATAACCGGAAGTCTAATATTTTTGATTCTGCTTTTTTATCAGCACAAAATTGTTAAATATGACGATTTAAGCAGAGTTAATCTAGCTTTCGGCACAACAAATGGCATAGCAAGTGTTTTGTTTTCTGCTTTTGTTATTGCAGATGTTTTTGTATAAAGTTTGGCTCTTTTATGAAAAATTGTTGGTAAAATTTGACATTTTTGGCATAA
>DYKL01000658.1 GCA_020722645.1 Acetofilamentum sp.
AATCAAATTAATAATAAAGATAAATACTAAAACAAAAATTTTAATAAATTTTAATAAATTTAAAAAATAAAACTTAATAAACTAAAATGCACATACCAGACGGATTTTTAAGCCCACCTATATTTGTCGGAATGTGGCTCATAGCAATATTGATTATCGGATATGCAGTAAAGAAAACAAATAAAAAATTAGGAGACAAGCATGTTCCGTTAATGGGGGTTCTTGCGGCATTTATCTTTGCTGCGCAGATGCTTAATACGCCTGTTGCAAGTGGAACCAGCGGGCACATGCTTGGAGGAGTGCTTGCGGCAATATTTTTAGGACCTTTTGCGGCATCAATTGTTATGGCATCTGTTTTTACCGTGCAGGCATTATTTTTTGCAGATGGTGGGATTACTTCATTAGGAGCAAATATATTTAATATGGGATTGCTTGGAACAATACTCGGATATTTTATTTATAAAGGAATAAGAAAAGCAATTGAAAAGATAACCGAAAAGGAAAGCAAAAAAGGAATAATAATTGCTGCCGGAATTGCCTCATGGTGTGCCGTTGTCGTGGCAAGTGCGGCGTGTGCAATTGAAATATCCGCATCCGGAATATTTCCGTTAACAGAGTCCTTAATTGCAATGGTCAGCGTCCATGCGGTTATCGGATTAATTGAAGGTCTGATAACGATGGCAGTTGTATTGTTTGTGCTGAAAGTAAGGCCGGATTTGTTAAATCTGGAAAAAATTTAAATTTAAAAATTTAAGATAAACTTTAAAAATTTAAAATGGAAAAGTTATGGATAATATTCGGATTGGCGGTTGCATTGATAATGGGCGGAATAATTTCGCTGTTTGCCTCTCCTGAACCCGACGGACTTGAAAGGGTGGCGATAAATTTATTTGGGGGTGAAGATAAGTTAGAAGAACATACTGCACAAATAATTAATTCTCCGATGCCTGATTATATAATTCCGGGAATTGAAAACGAAACACTTGCGGCATCTCTCGCCGGAGTGATTGGCGTTCTGATGATATTTGCAATTGTATTTGTAACCGGAAAAATTTTGAAAAAATAAATTTATTGTGCAAAATAATAAAAATAATAAATTTTAATTATGAAAATTTCAGTCAGCGGAAAAGGCGGAAGCGGAAAAA
>DYKL01000178.1 GCA_020722645.1 Acetofilamentum sp.
CAAATACCTTAAATTTTAATTTTACTCTAAATCAGGGACAAGCACAAACAATTTTAAGCATAGAAAAAACTCTTAACATAACCGTACCACCAACGCCAAACAAAATAACTGCTAATGCTGATTTTTACGCAAAAAAAATATATACTAACGGACAAGAATTGCAACCAAGTCAATGGCAAAAAAATAACAACAATATATTTTATAATAACGGAAATGTTGGGATTGGAACATCTAACCCAACATCTCAATTAACTATTTATGGAGCAAATCCGGATATTGATTTGGATGTAATTTCAGATAAAGGAACAAGTGCACAACTTAATTTTTCGGTTGACGGTGTTTCAAAAGCAAATGTGCATTATCAGAAAAACGATGAAGAATTAAATTTATCAATTGCAGGAAATGATGCTGTTTCTATCCAAAAAGATGGTAATGTTGGAATTGGTACAAATTCACCGGTCGCACCGTTACATATTTTTGGTGAAAACCCCGATATTATTTTAGATGTTGATGCTAATAAAGGATTAAATCCGCAACTTTCGTTTGCCGAAAATGGCGTAGAAAAAGCATTGTTTTACTATGACAGAGGAGAAAATAATCTTGTATTAAGAAATAACGGCATCTCGGCTTTTGTTATCAACGAACAAGGAAAGGTTGGAATTGGAACTGATGAGCCGCAAAAACATTTTGAAATTTACAACGGTTCTGTTTTGATTAGTGGAGTTGCTTCAAATGGAGAAGGTGCAAGATTTCAAATTAATACCGGTGCTTCGTATAATCATCAGTTTGTTCAATTTGAAAATTCAAATGGTATTCAGTTTGAAGTTTACGGTGATGGTTTGGTTAAAGCTAAAAAAGTACTTCTTGAATCTGAATTATGGAAAGACCAAGTATTTTATCCTGATTACAATTTAATGTCGATTGACAGTCTTGAAAATTTTGTAAAAATCAATAATCATTTACCTGACGTACCAAGCGAACAGGAAATTATCGAAAATGGTCTTGATATTGGTGAAATGCAAACTCTGCAAATGCAAAAAATTGAAGAACTGACATTATATATAATTGAGTTGAATAAAATAATACTAAAGCAACAAAAAGAAATTGAAGATCTAAAAAAATAGTGATTATATAAAATAATAATTGTTAAACTTTTAATACTTTAAAATGAAAATAATAATGTGTGTAGTTTTCTTTTTAATTATGACTACAAATTTGATTTCTCAATCAAATATTGAATATGATTATGATATTCGCGGAAATCGAATTAACAGAAAAATAATCGTTGTTAAACTTGATTCTTCTGATTTTGTTAAAACAAATTCTATCATAAGTACAAAATACGACCTTAATGCTTCAGAAGAAACAAAAATTATTATTGAAAATTGGTTTGAAAATATTACTATTAAAGTATATCCAAATCCTATGACTGACATTTTAAACATAACCGTAGAACCAGAAAATAACATAATAAATGATGTGAAATTATATAGTATAGATGGTAAAATTATAAACCAATATTCTTCAAACTATTATGAAATGAAAATTGATATAAGTTGCTTAATACAAGGCGCTTACTTCATTGTTATAAGTGTCGGAAAACATCAATATCAACAAATTTTAATTAAACAATAAAAAGCAGAAAAATGAAAAAAATATTATTTAAAATTGTAATTTGTTTTATCTCTATTATTTGTTTATCTTCTTGTAATAAATGGTATGACAACTACGATATGCTTGAAACAATTTTATCAAATGGTCTGTGGCAAATTGAAACTCTTGAATATAATTGTAATATGAACTCCCCAGATTCCCCGTACTTAGGACCTGATAAAGATGAATGTTATTATCGTGTATATAAACCCAACGGTTTAGCATGTTTATATTCAAATTGTGATAGAACTGATATGCGTTATGAAGATACAATTTTTATAATAAACAAAAATGATTATTATTTAACAAAAGAAAAAGATACGGTTTATTATATTTGTACTTATGGAGAATGGTGGGTTAAAGACAGTATTCTTTATGTTAATAATTATTTTTATTTAGCTTATGTACATTGGAGTGATTTAAGGTGGATGTATGCTTCATTTAATAATGATTTTGATTTTTTATCTTCATTTACTATAACAAAATATAGTAAAAACGAAATTATTTCAGAAAATAAGTATGAGACTGTTGTCTATGAATGTGATATATTCGAAGATACATGCTATCCAACTGACAGAGAATATACATTGCAACAGTATATGAAAATTGTAAACAGAAAACTATAATATTTTTCAAATGAAAACTATAATATTTTTCAAATGAAAAAGATAATATTTATCATATTGTATGTTTTTATTACAATAGACTTTTTTTCTCAAAATGTTCATACGGATATTTGTTTTAAACTTGACGAAAATATGACTGGCGAGACACATATATATAAAGCCCGTGATTATATTGAATTACTTCCGGGTTTTGAGTATGAAGCTATTGGAAACAAATTTTTTCTGGCAGAAATTGACCCTTCAATAATTGTACCTGTTAACTATAATGAACCTATAATTCCATGGTCTGCGGATTTAGATGTTGGTAGTTTACCCGGACAAGCAGGTGTAAACCAAATAGGTGCTGCTACTTATAGTATTCCGATACAATTGCCTGTTGGGACAAAAGGAATTGTTCCGGAAATTTCAATAGTCTATAATAGCTTGTCTGGTGATGGATTGTTCGGCGATAAATGGACTGTTGCCGGTTTTTCTGTTATTTCAAGAATGCCCGAAAATTTTTATTTTGATGATAAGATTGATCCGATAGATTATGATGGAAATGATAAATTTGCACTTGACGGACAAAGATTAATACCAATATACTCAAATAATTCGGTTTATACAACTGAGATTGAAACTTATACCAGAATTTATCCAATTGGAACATCCGGTCAAGGTCCATTATTGTTTAAAGTGGTTCTACAAAACGGTACAGAACTTTATTACGGCAATAAAGAAAATTCAAGAATACAAACAACAAAACAGGGTAATATTAGTATCAATTTTTGGTTAGTTGATTCTATTATTGATGTTTATGGGAATTATACAGCCATAAGCTACATAGAAAGAAATGGATTTTTTTACCCGAAAGAAATCAGATATACCGGAAATGCAGAAAAAAGCATTAAACCTTACTATAAAATCAATTTTTATTACTCTGAAAGAATAGACGAAAATATTTTATTTATAGGAGGTGGTAAGATATGCAAAGATTTGTTAGTTAATAAAATAAAAGTATCATATAACAGTAATGTTCTTTTTACTTACAAATTTAAATATGATTTTTTTAAAAAATCTAAATTAAAAGAAATAATATTGTATAATTCAGAAAGAGAATACTTAAATTCTACAAAAATTAATTGGGGAGAATATGATACAGATAATATTATTTCTCTTAGTTCATCTTATAACCCTAATAATTGTAATGCAGTTATACCTTGTCAGGTTAATGCTGACGGCAAAACCGATTTGCTGATAATTGGAACCTACGAGGATAACAATGGAACCGTACATTATACATATAACATGCATAAGGGTGGTGATGTAGATACGATACCAGATGATTTTAATATATTAAACGAATACTACCCATACACATACGTAGGTGATTTTAATGGTGATGGTTTTGATGATTTTTTGCAGGTAAAGAAGCATACCGAAATTATAAATTTTTCGCTAAAATATGTTTATGATTTTGAGTATCATTTACTATCAAACGAATTTGGGATGTGGGATTGGATCGAAAAAGATTTAGATCCTGTTATCGTTCCTTATGGTTATAATTTGAAATTTTACTTTGGCGATATAAATGGTGATGCTAAAACAGATATTATAATTAAAGAAAAAAATTCTGCACATATTTATAAAATGCAGGGTCAAAAGTTAGATGATTATCATTTGAGTGAAATTTGCAATATAACAAATCTTGACAAATATGATTATTTCGATATTTCAGACTTAAATGGTGACGGAGGTGATGAGATTACAATTTTAAATGTTGATGAAACAACTTATTTTACATATACATTAGCTTCAAATTCAAATCAGTTGGAATTAATATTTTCCGGAGATAATCCTCAAAGGCAGTTATATGGTTTTTATGATTTCAACGGTGATGGTATTGGAGATTATTTATATTCAAATGGACAAAGAAGTTATTCTATTGAATATTCTACGGGCAACGGACCGGATAACCACACAATTGATTTACCTCCCAATATGACGAATATTCAGGGTAACCGCAGAAAAATTGGAGATTACAATGGAGATGGAAAAATGGATATTGCTATATTTTATCCGTTTGAAGATAGTTATAAAGTAAGAATCTTTTATTTTAATGGTTACGAAGTAATTGAAGACGAATATATTTCTAAAACTCTTATAATTTTTGATGAAACTAATGAATATTTTCATAATAAAACAGTCGATGAAAATGGAGACGGTAAATCAGAAGTTTTAGGGTATTATTCGGGTTTTTTAAAACTATTTACTCCTAATATTAGTGATAATTCAGCTTTAGTTGAAAGCATAACAGACGGATATAATAATACTTATAAATTTGAATATAAACCTTTGACAAATGAAGATGTATATGAACGCACTCAATATTATCCACCTTTCGATCAATATGCAATTTATAACAATAAACTTAGAGATGTGATTTTGCCTGTGTATGTTGTTAGTAGCTTTGAATATCCAAACGGTATCGGAAATTTAACAAACACAACAGAATATTTTTATAGAGATGCAATGTTGCATCTTCAGGGTAAAGGCCTGCTTACATTTTTAAAAAGAGAAGAAACATCACAATTTGATGATGGTACAATTATAAAAATCACAAATATAAATGGTATAAATCTCAATTACTTTTTCCCGTTTGCTATCTCATCTTTTGTGGAGGTTGATGGTGAAAAAGTTAGTGAGCAAATATTCTCTGATACAATAATTACGTATGGTGAATATGTTTTTAGAAATCATATTAGTAAAATTTATAAAACAGATTTTTTAAATAATTGTTCCGTTAATAGTGCTTTCATATACGACAATTATGGTAATGTAACTAAATCAATAATTTACGACAGTATTTATAAGACGATTTCAAATTTAACATATATAAATACAGGACCCGGTGCTTTCAATTTCCAGTTAGAAACAGAAAACATAACACAAAGAAAAGACGGTGAGTATGATTTTACAACCTCTTCAAGTTATGAGTATTATAATACAGGAAATTTAAAAAAAGAAACTATTAATCCTGACAATTCCGAATATGTTGTTGTAACTGAATATTTTTATGATGATTTTGGCAATACATATAAAGTTGTTATGACACCTGCTAATATGGGTATAAGAACTGTTTCAATAGAATATGATGAAAATGGTCGTTTCGTTAAAAAAGCTACTAACGAATTAAACTTTCAAACTTATTATAATTATGACCAAGAATATGGTTATCTTTTATCCGAAACCTCTATTAACGGTCTGACAACTAATTATGAATATGATGAATGGGGTAGGTTAATTAAAACTATTTTACCCGACGGCAATTCTATTTCTAATGATATTGTTTGGGATAATGAGCATAACTACTTATATAAATCTATAACAACTAACATTGACGGTACGCAACAAAAGACATTCTACGACAGACTTCAACGTGAAATATTTTTTGAATCAACAGGTTTTGACGGTCAAAAAATAATTTCAGCTCAAACATTTAATGATATGGGGCAACTTATCAGGATTGTCGAACCTCATTTTTATAACCAAGATTATCAAGTTGTTAAATATGAATACGATTCTTTTGGTCGCGAAAAAAAAGTTGAATATACCGGAACAGGCTCTACTTTGTCATACAATTATGGGACTTTTGGCTCAAGAACTGTTGAAATTGATGATAATGGTCGAAAATCATACACAACAACAAATTGTGCCGGTGAGGTTATCTCTGCTTCGGATATTGGTGGTACTATTACTTACAATTATTATGCTTCCGGTTTAGCAAAAAATATTATTTACAATAATGATACAATTAAGTTTGAATACGATTTGAATGGTAATAAAATAAAAATAGAAGACCCAGATGCCGGAATTATCAATTATTCTTACGATGCACTTGGAAATCTTATACAACAAATAGATAACAGTGAATATGTTTTTAACATGCAATACGATATTTTAAACCGACTTACCTTAAAAGACGGTCCAGAAGGTATTACATCATACATTTATGACTCTCAACCGAACGGGAAAGGCAAAATCTCTTCAATTTCCGGCTTTAACGGTATTACTCAAACATTTTTTTATGACGAACTCGGCAGAAATTACAAAACAACCGAAAATGTTGACAATGAAGATTATTCTTATACAAGTACTTACGACAATTTCGGCAGAGTTAATACAATAACCTATCCCGGCGGATTTAGGATTTATAATTCGTATAATGAAAATGGTTTTTTGGATAAAATTTATAAATTTGGCGATAATAAACCAATATGGCAGTTAAACCAAATGGATCAGGTTGGTAATATTACACAAATAACACTCGGTAACGACCTTACAACTACATATTTATACAACACAACAAGCCATCTATTAGAAGGTATTGCAGTTTCTAATGATGTTTTTGCTCAATCTTATGACTTTCATCCGAAAACAGGTAATCTAACTTTTAGAACTGATTATTTTGCCAACAAAACTGAAAGTTTTGAATATGATAATCTTGATAGATTAACAATTATTAAACAGAATATGATAAAGGTTCAAACTATAAATTATTTACCGAATGGCAATATTGACAATAAATCAGATATTGGACAGTATACTTATAGCAATATTAAACCACATGCTGTAGATACTGTCGAAAATCAAAATAATATAATTTCAGGTTTAAATCAAAATATCAGTTATAATTCTTTTAACAGAGTTGAACAAATTTCTGAATCGTTTGCATCTAAACAAACCGAACCTGACTTATTTGAACTGAACTTTAATTATAATTCAGCTTATGACAGAAAGAAAACAGAATTGTATATAAATGACGAACTGATTGAAACAAAATATTTCTTTGGTTTGTACGAAAAAGAAATAACAAATGATGGAAACATAAAAGAAATAAATTACGTTACTACACCAACCGGTATGAGTGCAGTTTTTATAACTAATAGTACAAAAAATAATGGCTCTTTTATTAAAGAATGTTGGTAACAAATTTTGCTGTTTGGTATAATTT
>DYKL01000179.1 GCA_020722645.1 Acetofilamentum sp.
ACCAATCAAAAGACAAAGCCCAATTTAAATCATCTCCAAGTTTTTCTCGCCAATCAGTTTCTCGTTGTCCGTTAAGACTTTCGTAATATTTAATTAAGTCCTGTTTGAGAACTGTTGTAGTTCCGTTACTTCCTTGCTTTTTAATTCTGCCATATTGTATTAAATATGAAATATTGGAAGTCGTTACATTCTTTTGTAAATATTCACTTGCCCAGTCTGCTGCTTCTTTTATTGTTAAAATTTCAGTCATTTTAAAATTATAATTTTTTTGCTAAACAATTTTTTAACATTGTTGATTCTTTTTTGATATAAAATTGCAGTTATACAAAGGATTGCAAAAATAAAAAAAAGTTACTTAAATTGAATATCTTTGGATAAAAAGTTTTTATTCAAGTTTTTCTATTTTGTTTTTACATTTAAAATTTAATAAATTCAATACCAAACCAAATAAAGCCTTTGTAATCTTGTAATCCACAATAAACAGAACTGATAGACAAGCCATCTGCAATAGAAATTCTTGTTACTTTAAACTGATATGTTTGAGCAAAAATGTTTAAAGAATAAAACAAAAGAAATAAAAAAATATATTTTTTTCATTAAAATTGATTTTTAAACTAAATCCCAGATTTCAATTAAATTAGGATATGTGTTTTCAAAAATTTCATGAAGATCATTTTTGTCAACCCATTTGGCTTCTGTTATGCCTTCTTCTGTCAGAGGGGCAGGGTTTTCAGTATGTTTGTACAGCATTTTGAACCAGTAAGTTCTTTTTAAGTGCCAGTTGTCTTTTTCTTTAAAACAGTGAAAAGTTGAAATAAGCTGTTCAATAATTATTGGTTCTTTTATGTTGCATTCTTCCATAACTTCTCTAATAGCTGCTTCCGTGTATGATTCGTTTGGTTTGACGTGTCCTTTGGGCAGTTGCCAAACATTGCGGTTTTTTATTGCAAGAACTTTTCTGGAATTATTTAATACAAGTCCTCCTGCGGCTTCTTCGTAAATAAAAAGAGTTTTAAATATTTGAAAAAGTTCATTCAAATCGCTATGAGAAATAAACAAAGAAGGATAGTTTCCATCAATAAATTTATTTACCAGTATTTTCAAGTGATTTCTGTCTTTGTAATGAGCATAAAAAGGCTCATCTTCGTCAGTTAAATAAATAATTCTATTAGAGAAATAAATTTTTATCATAATTTATATTAGAAATAAAAGGAATAATAATATTGCTCAAAAATAATCTATTTTTGAAAATAAATCAATTTATTTTTTATAAATAATTTTTTCAGTTCTTCAAGATAAACTTCATTTGTCTTAAAATCATCAGATTGTCCGTATTTTTTGTTTAAAATTTTTAATTGTTCAAAAGTTTCTTTTTTCAATTTCAATTCGTCGTAAAGTTCTTCAATTTGTTGTTTAAGTATTTTAATTTTTTCAGCTTTTATAATTTCTTCGGTTATATCTGTATTGTCGAGTTCGTGAATTTTGTTTTTGTGCATTTCTAATTGATCAAATGAAAAATCGGTTTTGTTTAGTTCTTGTTTTATATGAGATTCTTCGGCAATCATTTTTCTGATTTGAATTATGTTTTTTTTGCAGGCTTCAACTTTCATTTTTCTTAGGTCAATTTGTTGTTTGTATGAATTGGCAATTTTATATATATCCTGAATTTCTTCTTCGTTCAAAGTTGTCAATGTTTTGAATCCCATTATTTTTTCAAGATTTTCCAACTCTTCGTACCATAGAGATTTAGGTACTTCAAAATTTTTGTGAAGCAAATCCATTGCCCAGCCTCTAATTTTGTGAATTTCTTTTTCATACTCAAATATTGATTTATCATTGTTGTATATTTCTTGCTGTAACTGTTCGTCGAGATTTAGTACAGGTTTACGTTTAAAAAATATTTTCTTTATCAAGTTCATTTTATTGAGTAATCGAGTTTGTCAAGTAATATTATTACATTGTTACATTGTTAAATTGTTGGCTGACGCCTTTGTCGAGTTATCAAGTTATCAAGAGTTATAAACAATGAAACAATGAAACAATGAAACAATAAAACAATTATTCTACAATTCAAACCAGTTTTTCAGATAATCAAAATTTCTTTTTTTGTCATTTAAAAACCACTCGCCGGAATTATCCTGATAATAGTCTTTTTGAAATTCATCTGCATTTTCTATAATTTCTTTTATTGAGTTAATTATAAAAAGCAACTCATTATTAATCATCGTCGGGTGAAGTGAAATTCTGACCCAGCCGGGTTTCACTTTTGCAAATCCTTCATCAATTTTTTGTGTTAATCCTTCTGATATTTTTTTATCAATATGGAACAAATAATGACCGTAAGGACCGGCACAAGAACAGCCGCCTCTTGTCTGGATGCCATATCTGTCATTTAATATTCGGACAATCAGGTTGTGATGAAGAATATCCGAATAAAAAGTAATAACTCCGAGTCTTTCTCTGATATTGCTTGCGAGAATATGAATATTCGGAATTTTTTCGAGTTCGTCGAAAGCGATTTTCAGAAGTTCTTTTTCTCGTTTCAGAATATTATCAGTTCCCATTTGTTCTTTAAGTTTTATGACCAAGGCTGTCCGTATAGTTTGCATAAAAGCGGGAGTACCGCCGTCTTCACGCACTTCGGGTTCCTCGAAAAAACGGCATTCATTCCAGCGGTTTGTCCATTTTACAGTACCACCGCCCGGATTATCGGGGTAAATATTTTCGTATAATTTTCGGTTGAACAATAAAACGGCTGCACTGCCTGGACCACCGAGGAATTTATGCGGTGAAAAATAAATAGCATCAAAATAAGCATCAGGTTCATCTTTAGGGTGCATATCAATATTTATGTAAGGAGCTGCGGCGGCATAATCAATGAAACACAAACCGTTATATTTATGCATAATTTTTGCAAATTCGTGAACTTCGGGTAAACAACCTGTAACATTTGAACCACCTGAAAAAGCTCCAATTTTTATTTTTCTGTTTTTGTATTTTTTTATTGAATCTTCCAGAATTTCTGAACAAACTTTCAGGTCGTCATTTGGTTCTAATATTTCAACATCGCAAATGGATTTAACCCAAGAAAAATGATTGGAATGGTGTTCAACGTGAGTTACAAAAACTATAGGTCTGTCTTCTTCGCGTATTTTAACGTTTGATAAATCAATTGAAGTTTGTCTTTTGAAATAAGAATTAGGGTCAGGAAGTCTGAAGCCGAGAATTCGGATAAATTTGTTCAAAACTCTTGTCATTCCTTCGCCTGATGTTAAAAGAATATCATCTTCGTTGGCATTTACATGTTTTTTAATAATTTCTCTCGCCCAGCTGTATGAGTTAGTCATTATAACTCCTGTTTCACAGGCTTCGGAGTGAGTATTACCAATCATAGGACCAAAAAGACCGATAATTTTATCTTCAATTGGTTTGTATAATCTTCCGCTTGCAATCCAATCGGCATAAATCAACTTTTTTTCGCCAAAAGGTGTCTGAAATTTTGTTTCTTCTCCAACGATATTTTTTTTATATTTTGAAAAATATTGTTCCAAATCGTTTTTCATAACTTATTTTTTTTTTTTTGATGATACACAATGATTATTAAATCAGAAAATGTTTCACTTTTTTTTCGATTTTTTTTCAAATTTTTTGAAAATCAGTTCAATCAGAATACTTACAAGAATGTATATACCCATAAATAACATTACATTTCCGAAGGTACCAAATTCGAAATAGTTGTATGTAAATATACAAAGAGGTATAGCAATAATTAAACGAATAATATTTTTAAGAAATTTCACTTTGAATTATTTTAATATCGGTACAAAATAAAAAAAAATATTGGAAAAACATATAAACAATCAAAAAGTTGAAAGTTGAACTCAACTTCGACTAAGCCCAGTATGACATTCATCCTAAACATGCCGAAGGGTCTCAACAAACTATACATACCCTTCATGGCAAGCTATATAAACTTTAAGATACTGGTTTAAACCTGTTGATTTTGTCTGTGTGGACACCGACAAAAGCGTGTTTACCGACATTTCAGGTGTCCGCCCCTGAAATTTCAAAGATTTTAAACCAAGACCAACTTTAAGAACTAATTCTAATTATTTTTTTTAATCAGAAATTTTAAAAACAGGCGAAAAATGGTAATATTCGTAACTTGTAGCTCCTTCCATGTGGTTATTGTGGTATAATTTGTTCAAAAAAACAATGTTGATACCGTCTGAATATGCTGTAGTATAATATATTTCGCCGTGCGATGCCATAACAAAATTATCATCCTGATTGATTTGATAAATGAGTTTTTGATTTGCATAAAGCCGTGAAATTGTGAGCATTTCATCATAATTATTTTCATAATCAGCTTTAAAATTAATTCCGCCCAGTTTAAGAGTGAAAATTTTGTTGCTGTCGTTGTCAAAGAGATTAGGATTCGGCTTTTTTGAAATATCAAGCCCATTTTCAGTGAAAAAAGCTTTTGCTTCTTCAAGATTCTTTGAAGATTGCTCGTAAGTCGTACATAAATTTTCTGATGTGCATAATTGGTAAATTGTATATGTTTTGAGATATTCCTGATTTTTAAGGTCGTAAACGCCGAGTATTACACCGGAATAAGGATATGCTTCCATCCCGACATATTTGCAATTAACCGGTTTTTCGACAACTTCGCCGCCGACATCATAATAAACGTAGTTTTGTTTTTCGTATATATGCTTAAAAGCAACTAATTGATTCTGATAATTTATGTCCAAAACAATAAACTGATTTGTTTTAATATCAATATCGTAAGGACATTCGCCGGAACTTCTTTCTTTTTGAGCAAAAAGTAGCAAAGTTGTAAAAACAGCAATTATAAGCAAAGATAGAGTTTTCATAATCATTTGTTTGGAATTTTTAAATAAAAAGTAGAACCTTTATTGAATTCGCTTTCTGCCCATATTTTCCCGTCCATTTTATCAGCAAATTCTTTGCAAATATATAAACCAAGACCGGTTCCTTTTTCCTGATTTGTGCCTTGAGTTGAAATGTTATTGCCAAAGTTAAAAATAAGTTTCAATTTTTCGGGACATATTCCCACACCTTCGTCTTTGACACAAACTATAGTTTCTGATTTTTCAGAAGAGTTCAATGTAAAAATCTCAATTTTACCGTTTACATTAGAAAATTTTACGGCATTTGAAATTAAGTTCCTAAAAATTGTTTCAGTCATTGCTTTATCAGCAAAAACTATTTTGTTTTTTTCAATGTTAATATAAAGTGATATTTTTTTATCAGTTATGCTGTTGTCCATATAATCACAAATATTTTCGATAAACTCAAATAAGTTAAAGTTTGTTTTTTCGACCGAAAAATTATTAAGCTGATATTTAGACCAGATAAGCAGGTTTTCAATTAAATTGAACGTTTTTTTTGAAGTTTCGTAAAATGAATTTATAATGCTTAGTTTTTGTTCATCATCAATTTTGTCATACTTTGAAATCAGCATTTTTGAGTATCCGAGTATAGTGTTGAAAGGGCTTCGGAGGTCGTGAGAAATGATTGAAAAAATTTTATCTTTTGTAAAATTTGATTCTTTGAGTTTAAGTTCTGTCTCTTTAAGCTGCGTAATATCAGTAATACTGCCTTCGATAGCAACCGGATTGCCATTTTCGTCCTTAATCAGGATATTTCTTTGGAATAGCCATCTTTCGTTGTTATTTTTGTCAATAATTTTATATTCGTAGGTTTGTGGTGCCTCTCCTTTTAAAAGCTTTTGAAATTCATCATTAAAAAATTCTATGAAATTTTTATGCAAGATTTCTTTAACAAAATGTGGATTATCGTAAAAAATTTGTTGAGGATATCCGAACAGTTTTTCAATTTTAGGACTTATATATTCGTAATTTCCGTCCGGAAGCGACATACGATAAATAACATCTTGCGAATTTTCAGTTAAAAGTCTGAATAACTTTTCGCTTTTTTGAATCTGTTCACGAATTTTTTTCTTTTCGGTAATATCACTGAAAACTCCGAATGTGCCGATTATTTTTTTGTTGTTGTCATACTGGGGTGTTGCGGTAAGCTGCAAAGTCTTAATTTTGCCAGAATGAGTAATTATTTCGAGTTCATATTCGGATTTTTCGCCTTTTTTCCTTTTTTTTGACTGTTCAATAATTAATTTATAATTATCATCATTCATAAATTTTGATAACTTTTTACCGATTAATTCACCGGCTCCGACTTCAAAAATTTTTTCAGCTTCGAGATTAGCAAAAACAAATTTTTCTTCAAAGTTTATAATTCCGACCCCTTCGCCTTGATTTTCGACCAAAAGCCTGTATTTTTCTTCGTTTTGCATTACAATAGTCAAAGCTAATTTTAAGTCGGTAATATCGTGAGTTGTTTCTACATATTTGATTATTTTTCCTTCTTCGTCAAAAAAAGGAGTCGTTTTAATAGTAAAATATTTGCCGAACTTTGGTTCGAAAACCTCTTCTTTGTGTCCTTTGCCGTCTTTTTTACATTTTAACAGAGGACATTCAGGTATAGGTTCATTAGTGCCGTGAAATAGTTCGTAGCATTTTTTGTTTAAAACCTCATTTTTAGGTAAATTCAGTAAATTCAGAGTTTTTTCGTTAAGGTTTCTGATGCAAAAATCATCATCAATAGTTATTATTGAATCATCAATAGAATCAACAATTCGTGACCAGTCTTTTTTAAAGTTTTTTTCGGAAGTAATGTCTTTTGCAGCAGTTATAATTGCAACAGGAATTCCTTTTTTGTCGCACAATCTGTAATATTTAACCTCCATATACCGACTGCCGAGATTTTTGTTGATATTAAAATCGAGTTCGTAACATTCACAATTACCAATCAAACAACTATCAATTTTGGGTTTAATAATTTCGTTAAAAATTTTACCACCGAAAAAGAACTCAACATTGTTGTTTATTATAGCTTCAGGCTCAGAATTAAAGAGTTCTGAGTACGCTTTATTGGCATACAGATAAGTGTAATTTTTTCCGATAATCGAAATCGGTTCAGGGATAGTATCAAGTACTTTTTTATGGATATTATCAATATCTATTGTTTTTATCAGCTCATCATCCATTAGAAGTAATTTTTTTGTAAAGATAATTTTATTTTTTTGATTTTGTGTTTTCTTTAGTTTTTTCGAAAAAATAACTAATCAATAATTCGTTAATTTTTCAACGCTCTATTCCGCAATATTAAGATGCTGATATAAATA
>DYKL01000659.1 GCA_020722645.1 Acetofilamentum sp.
AAAACAGTAATTCAAAAAACTCGCAAAGATATTACGAATTGCTTGTTGATTCTTATTATGGTATGGGTTATTGTTTGGTGTATATGTTTTCTAAACTAAATGCAATCTTATATTTGGACTCGGCAAAAATTTTGTTCGATTCTATTGAACCATACTACAAGGATAAATTTGAGGCAGTAAATACAAAAATTAAAATTGAGGGTGCTTATGCTCATTTGTATGTTGATGCCGGCGAATATGACCTCGCTCTTTTGAATTATCAGCAGGTTATTAAATTAAAAGAAGATTTAATAAAACAGGGTAAAATTGATGAAGTTGAACTTGCCGGTGATTATTTTAATTTTGGTTTGGTTCAATACTATTATCGGTAATTACGAAAAGGCTTTGGATTACTATTTCAAGACTTTGACAATAACTATTCAAAGTGGATATAAATACGGTGAAGCAATGTGTTACAATAACATCGGCATTGTATATCTTGAACAAAATAAAACCGCCGAAGCTCTCAAATATTTCAATAAAAGTTTAAAGCTCGCATTGGATTTGGAAGCTATAACTTTGGTTGCTCAAAATTACGATAATATCGGCGAAACATATATTGCAAGAAAAAATTACGAAGAAGCCGAGCTTTTCTTTTTAAAATCACAGGAAATTGCTCTTGAAATTGACAATAAACAAGGGCTTGTTTTTATAAAGATGAATTTAGCCGAGTTATATATTGAGTTAAACAAATTTAACCTTGCTTTTGAACACGCAAATGAGGCTTTAACATTAGCAAAAGAAATTAGTGCTTTATCACAAATTAAATCTGCATATAAAGTTTTATCGTTTGTTTACGAAAAAATGGGCAATTATAAAGATGCTTTAGAAAGTTATAAACAGTTTTTTTATTATAACGACAGTATTTTTAATGACGAAAAAAACAGGCAAATTGAGGAAATGGAGACTAAATATCAGACTGAAAAAAAACAGCAGGAAATTCAAAAACAAAAATTAGAATTGGCTAAAAATCAAGAAGTTATAAAAAGAAAAAATGTTCAGCGTAATTTTATGATTATTGCGGTTTTGCTTGTGTTGCTTATTCTTTTGGCTCTTTTATGAAAAATTGTTGGTAAAATTTGACATTTTTGGCATAAAGT
>DYKL01000180.1 GCA_020722645.1 Acetofilamentum sp.
AATATTACCTACATAACTTCTTGATTTTAAATTTTTTCGCAAGATATATTTTTTTGATTACTAAAAACAATAGTTCGGTATATTTTGAAGTAATTCGTTAATATTCAGCAAATTGATTTTGTACGTGTAACAAATTAGTAATTGATTGAAAATCAATAATTTGCTTCCTTCGTTATCACTCAGGATGACGCTAATTAAAAAATTATCAAACTAGCGTAGCGATTTCACGAAAGTAATTATTGTAAACTATATTTATTTCAAAAAAATGATTTTCAGAAATCAGGGTATTTGAAAAAAAAACTATTTTTGTAAAAAATATTGCTTTAATCTTAAAAAAAAAAACTAATATGGGTTACGGAATTAAAGAAAAAATAGGTGTCGGCGTTATATACGGCGACAAAGTACAGGAGTTGTTTAAAATAGCTAAACAAAACAATTTTGCTATACCTGCGGTAAATGTAGTTGGAACTGATTCAATAAATGCTTGCCTGGAAGCAGCAAAAGTTGCTAATTCGCCGATTATTATTCAGTTATCAAACGGTGGAGCAGCTTTTTATGCCGGTAAAGCTGTTTCCAGCGAAGGCGAAAAAGCTGCAATACTTGGTGGCATAACTGCTGCTTTGCACGTTCATACATTAGCTCAGGAATACGGAATTCCTGTGATTATGCATACTGACCATGCCGCAAAAAAATTATTGCCTTGGATTGACGGTCTTTTAGATGCCGGCGAAAAGTATTTTGCCGCTAACGGAAAACCGCTTTTCAGTTCTCACATGCTCGATTTATCAGAAGAAACTCTCGAAGAAAATGTACAAATCAGCAAAAAATACCTCGAAAGAATGAAAAAATTGGGTATGACGCTTGAAATTGAACTTGGCGTTACAGGCGGCGAAGAAGATGGTGTGGACAACACAGGAATTGACAATTCAAAATTATACACTCAGCCGGCTCACGTTGCTTATGCATATGAAGAATTGCTGAAAATTTCCAACAGATTTACGATTGCAGCTTCTTTTGGTAATGTACACGGTGTTTATAAACCCGGAAATGTTAAATTAAACCCGATAATTCTCAAAAATTCTCAGGATTTTATCAAAAATAAGTACAAAACAGCCAATAAACCGGTAGATTTTGTTTTTCATGGTGGCTCAGGTTCAGCAAAAGAAGAAATTGCAGAGGCTGTTTCTTATGGTGTTATTAAAATGAACATTGATACTGATACACAATGGGCTTTCTGGAACGGAATCAGAAAATATTATATTTCAAAAGAAGCATATTTGCAAGGACAAATCGGTAACCCCGAAGGAGAAGATCAGCCAAATAAAAAATATTATGACCCGCGTAAATGGTTGCGTGAAGGTGAAGTTTCTATGATAAATAGACTTAAAACCGCTTTTGAAGATTTGAATTGTATTGATGTTCTTTAAAAAATAAAATTTTATAAAAAATTAAAATATCTCTAAAAACAACTTATCCTGAATTATATGAATAATTACTTGCGTGAAATCGCTTCGCTAGTTCAGGAGTTATAAAGCCTGTGCTGTAAGCATCTAAATTTAAAGTTCATAAAGCTTGATTTGGACTAAAAAAATATTAGAAAAATATCGACATAACGGAGAAGCCCTCATAAGCACATTAAGAAAAATAATAATATGCGAATAAACTTTTGACTTTCAACTTTTAGACCCTTACAGGGCAAGCATTTCAACTCAACATTATTCTTGAATAATGTGGGTTATTTAGAGATATTTTTTTTATTTTTGTTCAAAAATTTTTGAAAAAGTCAATATTAATAATATCTTTTTTTTTGCTCTGTTTAACGACAATTTTTTCTCAAAACAGAGTTGATACAACATATACATTAGATTCTATATGGCGTAATGATACTTTATTCATTGTTAAAAAAATGCATCTTACAGTTATTATTGATAATAACGAAACAATTATTGATACTCAAAAACATTCCGATAATAAACAGTTGCCTGTAAATCTACAGCCTGTCGCATTAGAACCTGTCAGAAAAAAATTTATTAACTACAATAACATTTCTCTTATTTATGAACTCGGGTTTTATAATGTTGTTAAGTCTCAGACTGATGAATTTTTAGAAAATACATTAACAAACCTTTATTCAAATTCATTCGGATTGAGTTTTGATGTTGAACAGTTATTTTTCAGATATTCTGTCGGGCTGATGCTGACAAATTATTACGAAAAATTTGAATTTAACGACAAGTGGAATGTAATTGATTCCGCTATCCAAACAATTGTCGATATCAACTCTTACTGGGAAGTTGATACATTCTGGTATCTGAATTTAGATTCACTGCTTGTTGGCGATACTGTATGGTGTCCTTATTACGATTCAAATCAAATCGTAATTTACGACACATCTTATAAAACAAACTACGACACAACAAAATATCAGAGATATTACAACAGAATTAATAAACTCCGATTTATAGAATTACCAATAATTGCCGGTTTTAATTATACTTATAAAAGGTGGACTTTTTCAGTAAGTTCCGGCTTTATTTTTGGGCTTCCGATTTTTGAGGATTACCGCTTGGCTTTGCCTATGGATATTGGTATTATAAACGGATATTTTTCAAATATAAGTTATTGGTCTTATTCAAAATTTGATGTCAAATTCAGAATTTCAAAAATGATTAGCTTGAAATTGGGTTTTTATGCAAAAATTGCTTTGAATAATCAATTGACAATTATTGAGCAGAAAAGAAAATACAATTCCTATGGTTTGAATTTGAGTATTGTCTTGAGATTATAAAAAAAAGGTCTTGGTTTAAAACCGATGCAATTTAAGGTGTGGACACCTGAAACGTCGGTGAAAAAAAATACACTGAACAAACAAATAATTGCCCAGTGTATAATTTCGTCCGAGATATTATTACATTTTAATAATTTTGGATCTATTTCCATTCAAATCAAAAATAAAATAAATACCTGCATCAAATCCCGAAAAATCGAATAAAATTCCACCGGAAGTTTCAGATTTTTTTGGATTTATTTCTTTTCCGGTAATATCTGTTATTTTAAAAAATTTTGATGAATTTTCTTCTGTTTCAACAAAAACAAAGTCGTTAGTTGGGTTTGGAAATATATTTAAAGTATTATTAATTGAATTAATATAGCTTTCACCAAAGCCTGTAACTGGATTTGTATCGTTGGTTTCTGTGATATAAACCTCGTTACCTTCATTGCCAAAATAGCCGCAAACCATTACAGTATAAATGCCATCAATATTTTCAACAAATACTTCATTGTCCGTACCATCACCATTGTAAACACAATACCAGCCGGAACTGCCAATCTGATCTCCATCTCCAAAGTTTGTGTCAGCCAAATAAGTAGTTCCATCAACAGGTTGAGGAGTTTCGGGAAGCACATCACCTTCTTTCATAAATACAGCATATTTACAGGTATTGCCTAATTCCCATGTTAAATAACAGAAACCTTTAACAGGTGCAGCTAAAATTACATTTTGAGCTTGCTGGATTTGATACTCATAAGCACCTATTGTGGGCATAACAGAATCTCTGTAAACTTGTGTAATATCAGTAGAAACATCATTGAGAAACAGACCGTTTGTAATTGCTTGGGAACATTTTTCCAGATAACAGGAATCATCTAAAAGGGGATTTTCAGAATAAGAATTGTTATCCATCGAAGAAAAAGTCTGCCACTGATCAAAATTCATATTTGTGCTGTTTGCATAAAACACAAAATTTTCGTCCACATTTGCTTCTGTATTATAAATATTGTAATCGCATTGTATAAAAGGATTTGTGGTTTTGTTGGAATAAATTGCATAAGCATTTGAAAAAACAGAAGTTCCGGTTCTTTCACCAAGGTTATTTTGAATGATATTATTTTTGAAATTAACATTTTGAACATCTAAATAAATTCCGGCTGAGTAACAACCGGTTCCTTCTGAATTAAGACCGTAATCAAGATTTTCAGGCATATTGACAGTATTGTGGAATATTTTAATATTTGTACTTAAACTAGGAGAATTGAAGTAAATTCCATAAGGGTGGTCAATTGATGTGCTTCCGTTTCCTGATGCAACATTACTGACAATGTTATTTGCAATAAACACAAAATCTGAGGATAAATTGTACAGATTTATACCACGTGCAACAGATCCGTTTGCGTGTGTTATAATATTATTAATTTTGTTGTTTAATATATATAAATTGCCTGTGATTCCTTCACATATTATTCCATAGCTACCACCAATTTCCGAAATGATGTTGTCAATTTCATTATCTATTATAATCCCGTTTTCAGCAGAGAAAACATTTATCGCATTTCTCTTAATGTCATGAATATAATTATGTCCAACATTAAAATTATCAGAATGTAAATTAATTCCGTTGCTGTAATGATATATCTCACAATTTGAAATAAAACAATTATTTCCATCTACAAAGATAGCTTCATTTAGTTGATTAGAATCAAAGCCTTTTATTATACAGTTTACAAGAGTAAAGTTATTGCCGCTTACATCTATACAATCATTGCCTCCATAAATGCTTGTATTGTAAATTGTAAGATTTCTGGACTCAGTATTTGAATTAGAGCCGTCAATTCTGACATAAGGAGCTTCTATTCGAAAAAAATATGTCAAAGCCATTCCGCTGTCGCCGATAATTTCTATATCTGCACCTCCTGCCGGTTTTATTGTCAGACTGTTTGTCGCAGAACACCCGGGATATGTGTCAACAAATAACGGAAAATTTTCATAAGTGTAAATGTAATTTTCGGTAATTTCGAAAATCACGGGACCGCTTGCCCCGTTAGTGTTTAGATAAGTTAAAGCACTGTCGAGATTTAGATAATCTTCACCAACTCCAATTGAATAAGTTCCCGACATTGCTTGTGAAAACATAAAAATCGGGAATGCAATTAATAGCAAAAAAACGAAAAGAACTCTTTTTTTCATAATAGATTTTTTATTAATAGTTTTCCTTAAATCCGCAAGTTTTTTCGTAAGTGGTTGCAGGTGAAAACACCTGCAACATGTAGTTTGCACCAGTCAGGTGCCTGTACTGTAAGTATCTCACCTGACTGAATTTCAGATATATAAGTATAGACTTACGGATTTAAGGGTTTTGTAAAAATATTTTTATACAAAAAAAATAATATTTCGAATAAAAAAAAAATTTTTTTGACGAAAAACAAAACAGTTATAGCTGTTCAAATTTGATAGTCAGATAGAATTGTTTTAGGAATATGTACAAAATTAATGTCTGTATTTCTTTGCGGCTCTTTGTGAAAATCTCTGCGGTTAAATATTTGAATAATATTTTTTTACCGCAAAGAAACACAAAGTACCGCTGATATCGGACTATTTTTTAAAACATGTTCCTTAATACTGAATAAATATCATAAAAAGACTGTCTCAAAATAATTTTGGTAAAAATGATTGATAAAAAACATTGCTTCAAGACAGTCATAGATTTATTTTATTATATTCCATCTAAGTTTGAATCGCGGGGGCTTTCAACAGAAAATACAAAGTCAATTGTCTTTTTTGTTGCCGGTTCAAGTTCAAAGTTCCAGATAATTTTATTTTCCTTGTCCATTTTTAATGAATCAGTATCTTCTTTGTATTCCGGTTTAATCAATTCAACTTTTATGTCTGAATGTTGTGAAATTGGAATTTGGTCGTAACTGACAAATTTGTGTTTATGCTTTTTGTTGTTGGTTATAATAGTTTGATATTCAAAGACTGTATTGTTTTTTTTAGTAATTAATCCGGTGTTTTTTTCGTATTTTTTGATTAATTTATGTTCAACTTTTACACCTTCGTCAATACCAAGTGAAGTTTCAAATTCTTCAGTAGGGGCAATTAGCTTAAGTGTTGAATTTGCAACAAAGCTGCCATCTAAAAATATATTTGTTTCACCCGGCAAAAAAGGATATTCGGTAGTGTTTTTGATTTTTGCTTTCAGATAGGCATATTGCGAAAGTTTTGGAACTACTGCATAAGTAAATTCAGCAGAAAGTTCCTGAATCAGAATATTTACCTTATGAGGTTGATTATCATTCAGAACGGTAGTTTTGTTCGGTATTTCAAAAAGTACGGAAGTTGCGCCTGTTTTAACCTCTGCTTGTGGCTTCTGTATAGGTTTTTCTTCAACCATAGCATTAACCATAAATTCATCATCGGAAACCGAGCCTGTACTTTCTAAATTCATTTTTCGTGAAGACTTTTTTTTGATCTCATATTTCGGTTCTGCTGAGGGAGGTGGTAATGGAACATAAAAACCAATTCGCCAAGGCGATAATTCCGGCAAAGTTCCTGAAACATTAACATGAGCGGTTGAAATTGCAAGTTTTACATTATCCCAAGCTTCGCCTGTGTTTTGAGTTACTTGTGCTTTGTACTCAATAATGACACTTTTAGTTTCAGAAATAACCCTAATATCATAAAGCGGAGTCCAGTATGCTCCATAAACTATATATGAGAGCATAAAAACAAGTTCGCTTTCTGAATTGTTTGTAACGACAATTTCAACCTGATTTGTTGTCTTATTTCTATCATTCCCGAGTGAAGCAATTTCGTTATGAACAAGTTTCATCTTTTGAGATAATTCTTCTTTTTGGTACTTTAGTTCACGAAGTTTTTTTGTAATAGTTTCATTTTTAAGACGATAAAAGTCCACCATTTTAATCCAGCTTTCAGGGTTTAGTTCTTCGTTAGTTGCTTCTTTTTCAGCAACATAGGTGGATTTTGTAATAATTTTTTCTATAAAATCCAATTCTTTTTGTTCAATGCTTATGTTTTCATTCAAAATGTCGATTTCTTTTTGAATTGCTTCAATTTTTTTCATTAGCTCTGCTACAGCTTCATTTTGAATTTCATTGTGAAATACTTGTTTTAATTTTATGTCGTTCAGAACAGCGTCGCCACCTCCACCTTTCACCTGAATGCTTTTTTGTTCTATTTTACTTGGTAAATCCGAAAAAACAACAGTATTTTCGCCTTTGGGTAAAGTAATTTTTGCAATTCGTGAAATTTGAGCTCTATCGCTGTAAACAGTAACATTGCTGATGACTGAATTTAATTTTTCCATATTTGTTTTTTTGAGATGAATTGATGAATTTTTTAAAAAAAGGTAAATTTAGAAAAAAGAAAGTGTATTAAAACGGAACTTACTTTTAAAAAGCGTGGATTTACAGGGCTTTGCTGCTGA
>DYKL01000181.1:0-2729 GCA_020722645.1 Acetofilamentum sp.
AGTCGAAAGACTTGCGGGAACTGGGGGATGGGTCGAAAGACTTGCGGGAACTGGGGTCTTATTCATTTTTTTCCCACAAGTCGAAAGACTTGCGGGAACAGGGGGAACAGGGGGTCGAAAGACTTGCGGGAACAGGGATATAAGACAAAAGTCTTATTCATTTTTTTCCCACAAGTCGAAAGACTTGCGGGAACAGGGGGTAAATCTTTCCAATCGGAAATATGACCTTTTATAATGCAATTTTGGGTTGGGTTGTTGTAGATTATTATTTTGGACAAACTGATTATCAAATTTTTATCGACACCTGTATATTTTTGGTTTATAAAATTTTGCAGTTTTTCAAACAGAATATCTTTGTTTATTTGCATAAAAAAGCCTTTGATGTCGAGTTTGAGAATATAACTATCGTATTGATAATTTAATGAACAACTTCTGATAAATTTATCGACACGCTTAATGCCAAAAAGCGTCCCCCTTTTTTTACGACAGCTATAACTATCATAAATAAATTCTTTCTCGAACAAAGGATTTAGCTTATTTATTAAATAATGATGAACAACACGGTCGCGAAAATCGGCAGCAAATATTTCGCGTTTTACAGGATAATTTACCACAAAACAAATAGATTTGCCGGGAGTGTATTTGCTTTTGTAAATTTGGTTTGCAAGTTTTATCAGATTACTTTCGTAATTTACCTCAAATTGTAGGGCGTTTATGGTATTTCTTTTGTTTTTACGACATTCGTAATACGCCTCAAACAGTTCTATGAGAAGTTGCTCGAAGCTGTATTTTTCGGGAGTGTTTTGTGGATTTATATTTTCAAATAATGTTGGTTGCATAATAAAAAAATGGAAAGTTTATCTAATGCTGAACGCAACGCAACGAAAAGCCGTTCTTCTTATTGTTGTTGTTACGGTTTGCATTAGCGTTGTCATAGTTGAGTTTGCGATTCCACGCATTGTTTGCGTCGTTCTGGCTACTACTCCACCAATTGCCGTTGTTACCAACATTGTTGAACGAACCATTGTTGTTGTTGCGGTTGCCGCCCGGAAGGGCTGCTGTTAAAATAATCTCTATTATGTGCCGAAATCGCTCAACTCCGGCATCTGTTTTTACCGGCAGAAACCACTTTTAATCACCCTGCCCCCTTTTTTTAAGGGGGAGTTGAAGAGTGTGGTATTTACTCTGCAGGTGGATTATTGGACTAAATTTGTACGCTTCTGTTAGCACAAAACTGAACAGAACTCCGACTTGTAAACTTTCCATTATATTGTTTAATTACTGGTTTTTTGCCAGTTTGTTAGTTGTTTTGAAACATCTTCAATTTTTAGGTTTATGAATGTAAAACTTTTTAAACTTATTTGTTTTAAATCTTTCATCAAACGAAACATCAAACGTATTATCTCTATATTTTCTCTTGCTTTTTGTAAATATTCTTTTTTAGAAATACTTATATTTGCTCTATATATGTTTGTTGTAAGCTCTATTGTTTCATTTTTTATTTTTTCGCCTACGGTATATTTATATTCTTTGGCAAAATTTTTTGTTACTTGAAATATATTTATAAACAAATCGTAGCTTGATTTATAAACAGGTAAATCGAAATGTAATGCCATAATTATAATTTTTTTTCTAAAATTTGGGGGAGAGCCCCCAAGCCCCCCAATTACTCAATTGTCAAATTGTCAGTCCTGAACGCAACGCAACGAAAAGCCGTTCTCCTTATCGTTGTCGTAACGGTTTGCATTAGCGCCGTCATAGAAGAGTATGCGATCCCACGCATTGTCCGCGTAGTACTGGCTACTACTCCACCAATTGCCGCTGCCACCAACATTGTAGAACGAACCATAGTTGTAGTTGCGGTAGCCGCCCGGAAGGGCTGCAAAGCCATAATTATCAGTTCCGTTACCTCCTGAATTCCAGCCACTTACAGCTTTTAGTTTTGTACCACAATCTGTTCCGCGCCAACCTGTTGCATTTGGGTCATTTATTGTTGGGTCAACATAGTTTTCTAATATATACCAATCATTATCTGTCGGTACGTGCCAGCCTACGGGGCAAACATTTTTGCCACCGTTGCTTGTAGCATCTGTTACCCACCAATTATATAATGCTCCATAAACCGTGCCATAAGTTGAATAATCGTTATTATACCAGCAATAAGCAGGGGTGCTTAATTCTGTCCATGCTGTATTGTCGGTTACATTAGGAATATCTGAACCATCGTTGTATTTGGTAGTTTTCAAATTTTCTACAAGCCATTCTTGTGTGCCTATTACTACACTTGTGTAGCCGTTTCCATCACCATCGTATGCAACGTAATTTACGAGAGTTGTAAAACTTACTTGGCTGCCGTAGCTTGTTCCTTGGCTGTTAATGGCATAAGCTCTTACGTAGTAGGTTGTGTTATCGGTTAAACCACTCAAATTACAGGTGAATGAGCCGGTTGTACCTGTGGCTGTTACTATGTTGTTTGCAGTTGTGGGGTTTTGGCTTGTACTGAAACAAACGCCACGTTGGATTATTGTTGCACCGCCGTCAGAAGTAACGTTGCCGCCGGCTGTGGCAGTGGTAAAACTTATGTTGGTTACTGCGGCGGTGGTTACTGTTGGGGTAGTAATATCTAATGTCGTAAAACTTACCTGCGAGCCGTAGCTTGTGCCTTGGCTATTGGTGGCATAAGCTCTTACGTAGTAGGTTGTGTTATCGGTTAAACCACTCAAATTACA
>DYKL01000181.1:2829-3978 GCA_020722645.1 Acetofilamentum sp.
GGATTATTGTTGCACCGCCGTCAGAAGTAACGTTGCCGCCGGCTGTGGCAGTGGTTTGGGCAATATCGGTAACATCAGAAGTTGTTACGGTTGGTAATAATGCAGGATTTAGAGTAGAAACAGTTATTTCATCACCATAAACAGTAGTTTGATTATCAGTAGCGTAGGCTCTGATATAATAATTTGTCAGAGAACTAAGTTCTGTTAAAGCACTTGAAAAAAAACCGGTTTGTGTTGTTGCTCCAAGCTGGGTTTTTGCATTATCAATTGTTGGATTTGGAGAAGTACTCCAACAATGCCCATGTTCAATAATACCGTCTTCGCCTAAGTCAATTATTTCCCCTTTAACTGTAATTTCAGTAGCACCTATATATTCAGGTGTTTCAGTTGTTTTTACGCATATAACTCTCATTTTCATGCAGTTTGTAAAAAACAACAAAATAATAATAAAAAGAGCTGTGTTTAATAGTTTTTTGTTCATAATAAAAAAATATTAGTGTTTATTAATATCTAAATAAAAGACGCTTTGCGTCATTGTGACCATCTCGTAAGAACCAATTCATCTGTTTTTTTATAATCCCCTTTTTATATTTTGCCTCACGAGTTTAGTCTCCCTTTACAAAGGGGGTTTGGGGATTAAAATTTTCCTCCATCTCAGTTATTTTAAATTCAAGTTCTCTGATAACATTATTAATGTCATTTCTTACTTCATTTTCAGTAAATCTTAATACAGTATATCCGTATTTTGATAATTTCTGGTCTCTAATTCTATCTTTTTCCTGTTTAAAATTGTGAGAATATCCATCAATTTCAATAACTAACTTTAATTTTCGGCAAATAAAATCGACAATTATGTTTAAATCTTTCTGTTCATTTTCTTCTTTCGGTATTTTTATAGAAAATTGACGATTAAACTGATAACCAAGCATATTTTTTGCCCTTAACACATTTGACCATAACAACACTTCTCCCAAAGTAGAATCATTCCGTAACTTTCTGGCTAATGGTTTTAATTTTTTGTTATATTTTAGTTTTTCGTCCATAATCATAAATTTTAACTCGTTAGAACTCAGTCTCGCTAAATTAATCCCCCTGACCCCCTTTAAGAAAGGGATTTTTTTAATCCCCCTGACCCCCTTTAAGAAAGGG
>DYKL01000181.1:4078-7211 GCA_020722645.1 Acetofilamentum sp.
CCTTTAAGAAAGGGATTTTTTTAATCCCCCTGACCCCCTTTAAGAAAGGGGGATTGGTTTAACTCGATAGAACTAAGTCTCGCTAAATTAATCCCCCCTGCCCCTTTAAGAAAGGGATTTTTTTAATCCCCCTGACCCCCTTTAAGAAAGGGGGATTAAAAAGGGGGATTGGTTTAACTCGATAGAGTCAAGTTTGATTGCGTTTTAATACACCAACCAGTTTTTCCAAGTTTCACCAAGGTTTTTTCCGGCATTTGCTTGTGGTTTTTGTTCCACAAAACCATTTTGCGGGTTCAGGCTTGTCAGATGCACTTCTTCTATCAAACGTGTAGCTAATTCACCATAAGTAATTTTGCCTTTTGTATCCTGCAAAATCTTTAAAAGAAAAAATGTAAACAAACCATACGATTTTGATTCATATTCCTGAGAAACTTCACTACCGCTCGAAGCTGCCAGAATTATCATATTTGATTCAATTACCGTATTCTTTGCAGTTCTGCGTAAACCAACTTTTGTATTAACACTCAATTTTTCACCGCTGAAACAAGCATCTAAAAAAACTATTACTTTTGTATTATTATTGGGTGGTGTAAGATATTTATAAAAATCTTCGAGTTTAATTGCTAATTCATCAATCATTGAAATAGTAGCATCAACCGGCATCAAAAAAGGAATACTGTCTTTGTTTTGAGCACCGTGACCACTGTAATAGACATAAAAAACAGCATCAGGATTAGAAGCAATTAGTGATTTAAAACTTCCTAAATTTTTAATCATTGTTGTTTTGTTTGCGTTTTCGGCATAATAAATATGCTGATTGTCGTCAGGCACACCTAAAACATTAACAGCATATTTTTTAAACACTCTTGCATCGTTCAGAGTATATCTCAAATCAGCTAAATCTGATAAGTTTTCGCTGTAATTGGAATTGCCTATAATCAAAGCATAAGAATTTTCTTTTGTATTGTTTTTTGGTATTTCGTTATCAACAGAAAGTTCTTTGTTAATAGAATATTTATCATTATCGGAAAAATCGAAAACAACCTGATTATTAAAACTATTGTAATCCGGTTTTATGTCAACAATTTGTGGTTCAGGCGGTTTTTGGTCGAATGAAATTGGCAGTTGTAAAGCAGCAATTTTACCGTAATCATATTTTACATTTGCATCTAAAAACAGAGGTAAATTCCCAACTACCTGAACTTTATTATTTGGCATAAGAACAAATGTAAATTCTTTAACTTCACCTACTTTCACATCGCCAATATTTAATGTATTTTCAAATAATTGAATATTTGAATTGTTTGTTGTTACTTTAAAATTAACATTCTGTGCCAGATTTTTTCCAACATTCTGAATTGATAATTTTACTTTAACACGTTCGCCTTTTTCAACCTTTCCGTCATAATTTTTCACATATAAATCGTCTCCTGTTTCGATTATATTTAAACCAATCAGTTTCAGTTCCGGCTTTTGGTACTCAATAGTTGGAAGTTTCAAATAAATCGGTTCCATATCAAAACCATTATCTTCGGCTACATTTATTGTTAAATTGTGAATTTTAGAAGAAATTTCAAAGTTTGTCGAAAGTGAAATTTTGAAAGTGTCTGTTTGTCCGGGCAATAATTCGGCAATGCTTAATTTATCTCTAATTATTAAATTTTTATCAGTCTGGTCATTAACAACTGTCAAATACAAATTTTTGGCAACTCCTTTGCCGACATTAGAAATTATCATTGTTATTTGTGCAGTTTCAAGTGCTTCAAGAACATTATTACCATTATAATCTTCAAAAGAAAATTTAGCCCGCAAATCAGGTGGCATAAACTTGGCATTTGATATCCTGATAGTTTCTATATTGCTGTATATCTGACAAAACAAGTTATTGACTGATAAAACAGCAAACAATAATAAAAATAAATATTTTTTCATGTGTAAATAATTTGAAAATTTATTAATTTGAAAATTCATTAATTTGAAAATGATTTTTCATACTTCCATGTTTAAATAATTTTGTAAGTTATTGGTTTATAATTATTTCATTCTATTAGTGTGAGAACTTTAAGGTTCTCATGGGGGTTCATCTGTTTAAAATTTAAAAAGTTAAACCAAATTCGATTGAAGTGCTTTTAGTTAAAAAGTCGTATTTTGGATAAATCATAATATTTGAAAGATTATTTTGTTTTGGTTTATAAGTAAACAATCTAATATAATTTATTGTCCAAACCGAAACGGCAGCAATTCCTGCACCCAGAGCGATATAATATTGTGTCTGATAGCTTGAATAAAAATTGTTTCTATCATCAAAAACATTAGAATTTTCGTATTTTTTAAATGTGCTTTTGGAAATAAAATACATACCGCCAAAAGTTACCAATGAGCCGTATCCTGCAACTGACCAAGCTAAATAACTATTGTTATTTTTCAGTAATGAAACACCTTTGCCCGGCAGAAGCGTATTTGCAAGCAAAAGTTCTGACATAGCATAATTTTGATTTACGACAGAAGTATCTTTTTGATTTTTAGGCTCAGGTATGTTCATATAATCAGCTTTGAGCTGAATGCTGACATCTTCGTCCAAATAAACACCATCTGAGACAAAGTCCCATACTATTTGTTTATTTACGCCACCGGAAATATTTTTACCAAAATCACCGTTCAGCTTTTCACTTTTGATTTATGTACCGTCTTTGTGTTTTACAATGACTGAAATTTCAAACAAATCTTTAGGTTTGTTATTGATAATTGAATAATCAATAAAAATTTTTCCCTCATCATTAGTGAGTTTGTTTATTGTAATTTGTGCTTGTTTTTGACTAAAAACCAATAATGAAGGCACAATGAATAAAATAGATAAAAGTACTTTTTTCATAAGCTAAGTTATTTTTTTTTAACAAAGATATTAGAAAAAATTAAATTTTAAAAAAAATTAAATACTAATTTTTTTCATAATTAGTTGTTCCTTAACTACAACTTTAATTAAATAAAAAACACTATTGTTTAAATTTAATAATATATTACTATTCAATTTTTTTTTAGTTATTTGATTAAATATATTGCCCCGCTGGGTCAAATGGATTAGATTTATGTTAATTTTAAAATTACTTATCCCCTCTGGGACAACTTTTAACAA
>DYKL01000182.1 GCA_020722645.1 Acetofilamentum sp.
CAAATACCTTAAATTTTAATTTTACTCTAAATCAGGGACAAGCACAAACAATTTTTAGCATAGAAAAAACTCTTAGCACAACCGTACCACCTTCTCCAAACAAAATAAATGCTAATGCTGATTTTTACGCAAAAAAAATATATTCTAACGGACAAGAATTAAAATCAAGTAAATGGCAGCAAAACGGCAATAATATTTACTATAACAGTGGTAATGTTGGTATTGGGACAGACAATCCAACGGCACCTTTTCACGTTTATAAGAACGGAAACGAATTAGCAAAAATTAATGAAGAAGGATATTTCTTTTGCAGAGAATTGGTTGTAAAAAAGACAGGTGATTTAACTTTCCCCGACTATGTTTTTGAGCCGGATTACGATTTGATGCCGCTTTTTGAATTAGAAGAATACATCACAGAAAACAAACATCTGCCGGAAGTGCCTACTGCACAGCAAATTGACGAAACAGGCATTGAAGTTGCAAATATGACAACAATTCTTCTGAAAAAAGTTGAAGAGCTTACGCTTTATACTATTGAACAACAAAAAGCTATTGATGAGCTTAAACAAATCATAGAACTACAACAAAAACAGATTGAAGAACAACAGAAACAGATAAATATATTGATAGAAAACCAAAAATAAACAAAAAATGAAAAAATATATTTTCACTATACTTTTATTATTTGAATTTTTTGTCTTTTTTGGACAAACAAAAACAGACGAGCCATTATATCAGTACACAAATTATGACGAAATAATACCGCCATCACCGGATGCTGAATCATTAGGTACTTTTGGAAATAATGAGATTAATCTGTTTTCTGGTGCTGTAAACATAACAATACCGATATATACTTATAAAACCAAAAATTTAAGTGTACCTATTGTACTTTCTTACAGTTCAAATGGAGTAAAAGTAGGAGAGACAGCATCACTTGTTGGAATTGACTGGTCTATGACTGCCGGTGGTGTTATAAACAGAACAGTCCTTGATAAACCTGATGAATTAACTAGTAATAGAAGATTTGAACTTGATTTTCATATATTAACTCCTACACTAATTGATTATTTAGAAAATGTTACAACAACACCAAATGAAATAGACAACCAACCTGATGTTTTTTCATTCAGTTACTTAGGAAGGTCAGGTAAATTTGTTTACGACGAGAATGGCTTTATATATACAATACCATACAGCAATATCATTATTGATTACAACAAGGACAATACAGGCTTTACAGGTGGCATTTCTGGTTTTATTATTACAGATAAAAGCGGTATAAAATATTTTTTTACTGCACCTGAAACTACTCAGATAGTCGAGGGGAGCAGTTGTAAAGTTTATGATAAACAAATTGTTAACTCTGCGTGGTATTTAACTCAAATTATTCATCCAAAAGGTGATGTTATATATCTTGAATATGACTTTGCAAATTATATTTTTCAGACAAGAGATAAACACACTGTAACGAGAAATTTAGACTATTATAGCTGTAATGCCGACACATATTGTGATTTGAATAATTCTTCTGTGTTTTGCAAACAATATCAAAGATATTTTACACCTGTTTTAAAAAAAATTTATAGTAATCAGATAGACAGTGTTAAGTTTATTCATTCACAAGATAGAGATGATTTGAAGGGTGCTTCTATGCTAAATGAAATCGTAATAAAAAACAACAATGAAGTAATAAAAAGATTTGTTTTTAATTATGATTTCATTGAATCTAACAAAGCAAGGAAAGACATTTTACAAACTTATAATTATAGAATGTTTCTAAAGTCAATTCAGGAATTTTCTGCTGATACTATTAAGTCAGTACCACCATACGAATTTTTTTATTTTCAACCTGAAAATTTGCCTGATAGATTATCATACGATATTGATCACTGGGGTTTTTATAATGCAGCTAATAACAGTTTACTTGCACCAAGTGTTAATAATTACAGATTTCAGGACTATATTGGTGCTGACAGAGAACCGACACAAAATTTGTCTGTTGCTAAATATGGTATTCTTGAAAAAGTTGTTTATCCGACCAAAGGATATTCAATTTTTGAATATGAACATAATAACTACTTAACTGAAGATATAGTTGGCTATGGTGAACACAATGTTATAAATGAATATTATAAAATAAATTACGCTGAAAATACGTGGATTGATTTTGAATTTACCATTTCTCAAACTCAAAATATTGATTTTTATTTAACATGTGGAGAAGTCAATGAGAACAAAAATATAAAGTGGGGAAAAGTTATATTTGAATTAGTAGATAATAACGCTATAACTTTTTTTAATTATGAGCTTGAAGCACAAAATGAAGCACAAAATAGTGCTTATGAAAATATTGATTTAGAACCTGGCACATACAACTTGAGAGTAATGTTTACAGCGGGTGTTTCTGAACTTTTTGCTCAATTTTATTTTAATTATTTTGATTCTCTTACTATTCAGAACGTTAATAAAAATACCGGTGGTTTAAGAGTATCAAAAATCAAAAATTATGATATCAATAATCACGAACCCCAAATTATTAGTTATTATTACAACACTTTTGACAATAAAGAATTTTCTTCGGGCATTACAACATTTGAACCAAATTATTTTTCGTATTATACTATTGAAAAATGCTGTAATATGCCTAATGGTTCTATGCCTTTTAGATGTTCTTATGGTCAATCTAATTCATCGCCGGTTAATTCGGTATTTTTCGGCAATGGTACTCATATTGTTTATCCTTTTGTTACTATCGGATATGGCGATAATTTTGAAAATGGTGGTGAGGAATTTGAATTTTCTTTTTACAATGATGAAGGTGCACTTTATGAATGTTGCGACCAAGATATTAATATACCTAATTCGCCAAACACTGATTATTCTTGGAAATCAGGTAAAATTAAAAACAAAAGAACTTTTAGATTAGATAAAAATACCGGAAATGACATTACACTTAAAGATGAGAATTATTTTTATCACTATGACGATAGTGTTTTTCATGAAATTAAAGGATTGACTATCAGAAGACAAGTACCAACTACTTGTTATCAACATCAAGAAGACTTTTATTGTCCTGATAATGTCGAAGACTTATATTTTATTTGGGGACCCGAAAATCAAGATCATTTTGACTGCTTACCTATTGTAATTCGTCCTAAAAATCCTTTATTCTTATATTTGATTTTAAGCGGACGGTTTCCTGTGATATATTTATGTACAGATGAACCATATTTTGCTTTCCCTGAAAAAAAATATGGTTATTGCACTCCTAATAACTTAGGTGCTCATAAAACGTATTCTTCTGATTATAAAAATTATGATGTTGAATCATACAAACACGTCTCGCAATGGACATATCTTGAAAAAGAGATTGTTACCGAATACGATAATAATGGACAAAATCCATACACAAAAACCGTACTTTATAAATACGATAATCCTCTTCATCTGCAAATGACAAGTTCAGAAACATATACTTCTGATGGCAAACAGGTTTTAAATGAATACTTTTATCCGCAAGATTTTATTTTAGAAAACATATATGATTGTAATTTAGATTATTTTAAAACGACTAAGCAATATTTAATTGAATTATCTGTCTGTCTGAAAAGTTGTATTGATGCAAATTGTGATTATGATGAATGTTGTTACAATTGTTATGATGTTTATAATCAAGATATGCAAAATGCAGCAGAAGAATTTGAAGTATGCTTAAACCCCGATAATTCTGATTTTAACAAATCTCTTGCATTTATGAATATTAACGGTATATCTAATCCAATAATTGCCGAAGTTCAAAAAATAAACGGTAATGTTACCAATAGTTCTATAAATTTTACCGGCTTGTATAAAAATAATTTTAATGATTATTTTATTGATTTAAAAAATATTTATCATTTTGACACAAAGAACACTTTTGAATATCCTTTTTTTAATTCTAATGGTGAGTTTGTTTGGGATGAAAATAAATATTATAAAAGTATAGAATTTGACAGATTTGATGATTTTGGAAATTTGATACAGTATCATAACGAAAATGATATACCTGTTTGTATTATTTATGGTTATAATTACAACTATCCCATTGCAAAAATCGAAAATGCTGATTTTAATGAGGTAATAAATTCAATAGCTTTCACATACGAACAGTTACAAAACAAAGATGATAATGAATTATTGAATATTTTTGATAATTTGAGGACTAACAACCCCCAGTGGATAATTACTTCATACACTTACGAACCAATGGTAGGAATAAAAACTATTTCAGACCCAAATGGTTATACGACTGAATATATCTATGACGAACTAAAAAGATTAAAAACTATTATAGACGAAGACGGAAATGTGCTAAAACAAATTGAATATAATTACAAAACCAATAATAATTAAAACTAAACTTATGAAAACAAAATTATTTACAATTGCGGCAATTTTCACAATGTTTTTATTTTGCATATTTTCTTGTAAAAAACCACCGATCGAAGTACCGATTGAATATGGCAGAGTTTCGGTAATAGATCAAGCCGGTAATTTTCTCAGGTCTGAAAAGGAAGGCATAAAAGTTACTCTTATTGAACTCGATAGTGTTTACTATACTGATACCGAAGGCAATTTTCAGTTAAAAAATCTTGATTCCGGTGCTACTTATACTCTAAAATTCGAAAAAGAAGGTTTATATACATTACCTTATTATCAGTTTGTTTTCGTTCCGGGTATTGCTTTGCCAAAGATTATATTAGTTACTGAAATAACAAATTATTTTGATACAACTGGAATTCGCTTATATGGGTTAAAATTGGTTTATTCTTTAAGAATTTTACCTATAGAAGATAAACAGGCATTTGTTAATGCTTATTTTTCTGATAAACCTTCTGTAGAATATAATAATTATCTTTATATGAAACGAATTAATACAATTAAGTTGAGTTCTCTTCTTGAAGTTTTGATGGATACTAACGAGTTTAATTTTTTACAATATGATGATATTTACGTTAAGTTGTACCTTGCAGGCGCTATTGAGAGGACTTACTATGATGAAGGTATTCTGTATAATCTACCCGGGCATACGTTATATACAGACCCTGAGACAGGTTTGGAAATTGATCCGGCTCTTAATTTTGATGAGCCTTCTGATGTAATGCATCTTGATTTGAGCCAATACAAATAGAAACGCAACAAAAAATTATTATGAAACACCTTCTACTCATATCGTTTATTCTTTTATTGACTATTCCGCTTTTCCCACAAACCGGCGACGGCTGGGACGACCGCATTATTTCAACCTACGATAATTCTGTTGAAGTTGCTCGTCATTCAATTACTTTCAAAGACGGTTTTACAACTGTCGGGCATGATGATTTGCATGCGTTCATTGACACACTTTTGCCTCCGGGCGGATACGTTGAAGGTGTTTTTAATATGAACTATATCCGTGTTTTTACACCTATAAAAGACAACAAAACAACTCAACCTCCGGTTCACCCCAAAACAGGTAATTTTGACCAATTTTATGCAAACTGGAACGAAGAAATCCAATATTTCGACGGTCTCGGCAGACCAATACAAACTGTGCAGGTAAAAGCATCTCCACGCGGATTGGACATTGTACAGCCGGTTGTTTACGACGATTACGGCAGACAAACTCACAATTATCTGCCTTATACCGTTAACAATTTTACCGACGGCGAGGGCTATGGCGGTTACAGACCCGAACCTGTCAGCGAACAACAAAATTTCTACAAAATAGTTTTTCCCGACGATAATATGGTTGCTTTCAGCGAAACACGTTTTGACAATTCTCCGCTCAACCGTGTTATGGAACAAGGCTCTGCCGGTAACGACTGGCAAATTAGCATAGACCCCAATAATACCAATGACCACACAATTGAATACGAATACTTAACAAATACAAATCCTCTGAACTGGAATTTTGAAGTTCTAACCGACGGTACACTCCGTAAAGACGAGCCGTATCCTGCAAATTCTTTGTACATCAAAAAAACTATTGACGAAAACAACAATATTTCTTACGAATACACAAACAAACTCGGACAATTAGTTGCTGTGCAGCAACAAATAGAAGACGAAGCAAATGCCACAACTCTTTATATTTTTGATGATTTCGGACTAAAACGTTACATTATTCCGCCCGATGCTGCCGATGTGCTTATAAATGCTTCTGTTAATACAACTTGGACAATAACAAGCCCTGTTATAAAAAAATATTGCTATTATTATCAGTACGACGGTCGCAAAAGAAATATTATCACTAAACTTCCCGGAGCCGAACCTCTTTATACCGTTTATGACAAACGCGATTTGCCTGTACTGACACAAGACGGAAACCAAAGACAAAAAAATCCCCCTGAATGGTCTTTTGTAAAATACGATGCTTTTAAAAGACCTATTATGACTGGTACTTGTAAATCTAACGAACCTTTTGAAGGTTTACAATGGCTTGTAAATCAACAGACTCTTTTTTATGAATCTTTTGATATTAGCCAAACCGAAAATCATTGTTACACAAACGCCGTCCTGCCGACAAATCTTGGCAACCGTACCGACCGTTCAGTAACATATTACGACAATTACGAAATTTTGCAAACTTTACCGCCGAATTATAATTTTCAACCCATTGCAGGTTTTGAGCAAACATATAACAACAAAGTAAAAGGACAAACAACCGTAACAAAAACTTTGATTGACGACACTGAAGATATTTTGGAAAACGATATAGAATATTTGTACACCGTAACATATTACGACCAGTATTACAGAGTAATACAAACAATTTCCGACAATCATCTCGGCGGACAAGACATCACAACAAACCTTTATAATTTTGCCGGTGAACTACTTGAAACACAACAAATTCATTCAATTCAAAATTCATCATTGGTTATTCAAAATTCGACATTCGAGTACGACCGCATGAGCCGACCTCTTTCCACAACCCTCGAAATTGAAATAGATGGAGCAGTAGCAAGCAGTAGCTTTTCAACATTTGAATACGACGAACTCGGACAAATGACTTCTAAAAATTTGGGTGAAAATGATATTTGCAAAATAGATTACAAATACAACATCCGTGGCTGGACAACCAACATCATAAGCCCCTATTTTTCGCAGACAATGTACTACAACAACGGAACAAACCCGCTCTACAACGGCAA
>DYKL01000183.1 GCA_020722645.1 Acetofilamentum sp.
TTATACCAAACATTAAAATTTGTTACCAACATTCTTTAATAAAAGAGCCATGTTTGTAAAGTTAAAAGTACGTTTTTTTTTATTTTAATCTTGCTGAAAAAACACGCTTGCATTGATGGTTTAATGTTCATAAAATCACACTGTTCAATTAATTGTACTTTCCAAATGTCAATTAACATTTTACTTTCAGTTCGGGTGAGATATTTTCAATATGACATTGGTGAGCTATTCGTTTTTACCTATGTAGCCGGACAAAAAAATCGTAGATAGACGAAAATTATTGTCAGAAAAACAACAAATAATTCACATTATTTTCAACACCCAATTCCCAATTATCAATATAAAGTCAATAATAATCAAAAAATGAAAGATTTTAGCACCTTTTTTCAGTTTATAAACTAAAAAATAAACAAAAGTCCAGATAATTGTCAAAATAACCGGAATTAAAGCAGGGTAAGCAGCAATACTTCCTAAAAAATCACCTTTTAACAATAAAATAACTGCAGTTTGTAATCCACACCCGGGGCAAACTATCCCATTTGAATGGAAAACACAGGATTTTTGATGACTTTCAAGCCATTCTATCAAACGTTGAAACACAATTTTTTTATTACAAAATTAAATTTTAAAATTTGAATTCAAATAATTTAAGAACAATATTTGTAATTATCACATATTCAGACTAATAGGTTATTCGTGAATTATATTCAACTATTTGATAGTTTGTTGTAAAAAAAATAATGTAGTCAAAAATTTGTCAATTAATCTAATATTTTTTTTATTTTAGCAAAAAATTATAATTTTGTTATATCTAATAAATTAGACAAAAAATGGGAAAAATTATAGCAATAAGCAATCATAAAGGCGGTGTGGGAAAAACAACAACTTCTGTAAATCTTGGTGCCGGTTTAGCAAAATTCGGCAAAAAAGTCCTTTTGGTTGATTTAGACCCTCAAGCAAATCTGACCCAGTGTTTTGGAATAACCAAGCCCGAAAACACAGTTTACGAAGCCCTTAAAGGAGACGAAGAAATAAAAATCATCAAAATTAACGAAAAATTAGATATTGCACCATCAAGTTTGGATTTAGCCGGTGCAGAAATGGAGCTTAGTTCAGAAGCAGGCAGAGAATATCTTTTGCAGGAGGTTCTGACTCCTTTGGTTGATAAATACGAGTACACAATTGTAGATTGTCCGCCTTCGCTCGGCTTACTTACTCTAAACGCTTTTACTTGTGCCGATGAAGTTATTATTCCAATACAAGCACATTTTTTGGCGATAAAAGGTCTGGCAAAAATTATCGAAGTCATTAACAAAATAAAACGAAGAATCAATAAAAAACTCGAAATTACCGGCGTAGTAATTACTCTTTATGACTCAAGAAAAGTATTACACCGTGATATTGAAGACACAATTAAAACATATTTTCAGGATAAAGTTTACACAACAAAAATTCGCCAGAATATTGCATTAGCAGAAGCTCCTGCAAGGGGCGAAGATATTTTCAGATACAGTCCGAATTCAAATGGTGCAACTGATTACGAAAATATGTGTAAAGAGTTTTTGAAAAGAGAAAAAAACAAAACAGGTATGTAAGTCGAAAATAAATAAAAATGCAAACAATGCTGGCTAATTAAATCCCAAACAAAAAAGTGATTTCAAAAAATAAATCATTGAATTATTAGGATTAACAGTTTTTCATAACAATTTTTTTCTTAAAAAATGGCAAAAAAAACATTCAAAAGCGGTCTTGATGATTTCTTTAAAGAAAATATCGAAGATTTGGAACAGAATAAAGAAATCTCTAAAACGGAAATACCCGAAAGTATAAACCTTGAAGACATTTCTGATGACAAACTTAAATGGCTGCTTATAAAAATAAAAAGATACGAAAAAGAACTCCATTTATGGAGAACAGGAAAACTTAACTTAGAAACATTTTTATCCTCTTTAAAAGCACAAAAATTAAAATATAACGAAGATACAAGGCAATTTGAAAAAAATGAAGATTAATCTAAACGAAATTTTATCAAATGAATGAATCAATATTAAAGGCATTAATGCGTCTGTTTGCTATCGTTGCAAATGTCGACGAAGAAGGATTGTCTCCGAAAGCCAGACAAGTTGTTCTTGACTATCTTTTATTACAACTAAATCAGGAATTGGCAAACGAATACATCACTTTTTTCGATTATTATTTAAAAACACATCACAAAAAACGTTCAGATGAGACTAAAGCAAGGAAAAAACTTGCCCTTAATTCTGTTAAAGTACTTGCAATATGTCAGGAAATAAATGAAGAACTCCAGCAAAGCGAAAAAATTATTGTATTGCTCAGACTTTTAGAATTCATCGGACACGAACTAATCAGCGATGAAGAAAAAGCCTTTGTAGAAACTGTTGCAGATGTTTTTAATATCCCTCGCGATGAACACATTGATATTTTTAATTTTGTACTTAAAACTCCTACAGAAATAATAAACAAAGACAGATTACTTATTGTTGATAAAAAGAAAATACCGAGTAATTTTGTTGAAAAACTCGAATATAAACATATTTCAGAAAAACAATTAGACGGCTTTATTCAAATGCTCTTCCTTAAAAGCGTAAATATAATTTTAATGCAATACAGAGGCAGAGATGAACTTGCTCTTAATAATTTTAACGTAATCCCTAATCAGACTTATTTTTTCGATACAGGCAGCGTTTTAAAAGGCTCAAAAATAAGTCCTTTGTATTATACAGAGATTATTAGCCGTTTCCGTGAATTTGAAACAAAAAACATAGTTACATATCTTGCAAAAGAAATTGAGTTTAAATTTCCTAACAGTGAAAATGGCATAAAGCCTTTTACAATAAACGAAGAATCTGGTCGTCTGATTGGTATTATGGGTGGAAGCGGTGTTGGGAAGTCAACTCTACTGAATATTCTTATCGGCAATATAAAAGCTTTAAAAGGACAGATAAAAATTAACGGATATGATTTATACCAAGATGATAAAATTTTAAGCGGCATTATTGGATTTGTTCCGCAAGATGACCTTTTAATTGAGGAACTGACTGTGTTTCAAAACCTATATTTTAACGCAAAACTTTGTTTCAGAGGTTTTTCAAACGAAAAAATTACTGAAGCAGTTCATAAAACGCTCAAAGACTTAGAACTTTTCGAGATAAAAGACCTAAAAGTAGGAAATGCACTAAATAAATTTATTAGCGGCGGACAAAGGAAAAGACTGAACATTGCTTTAGAACTTATACGCGAACCTGCTATTTTATTTGCCGATGAACCTACATCAGGGCTATCTTCAGCTGACTCGGAAGTTGTAATGTCTCTTTTGAAAGAACTGACTTACAAAGGGAAATTAGTATTTGTCAATATCCACCAGCCTTCATCAGATATATACAAATTATTTGATAAAATAATAATGATGGACAAAGGCGGATACCCTGTTTTTTATGGCAATCCGATTGACGCTGTAATTTATTTCCGTCGTTCCAACAGAATAGCAAATGCTGAAGATGCAATTTGTTCTGCCTGTGGTAATGTAAATCCTGAACAGGTTTTAGAATTAATCGAAAACAAAGTTGTCAACGAATTCGGGAGACTTACAGACAAAAGAAAATTTTCACCTGAAAAGTGGTACAAACTTTATCAGCAACACGTAACAGAAAACCCTGACAAAACAATCAAAGAAAATGAAAAAATAAGACCTTTACCTGAAGTTGTTTTTCATAAAGCTACTAATTTTCAACAGTTTTTAATATTTTCCAAAAGGAATTTTCTTCGCAAAATAACTAATTTGCAGTATATTTTATTAAATCTTCTCGAAGCTCCGGTTTTGGCATTTATTCTGGCATTTTTTAGCAAGTATATCAAAGGAACACCCGAAAATCCAGATAAATATATTTTTGCCGAAAACGTAAATCTGCCTTCGTTTATGTTTATGGCAGTTACAGTTGCTCTGTTTTTGGGGCTAACGGTAAGTGCCGAAGAAATTATCAAAGACAGACGTATTTTAAAAAGAGAGCAATTCTTAAATTTAAGCCACTGGTCTTATTTGAACGCAAAAGTAGTATTTCTTATAGGATTGTCAGCTATACAGACTCTTCTTTTTGTGGTAATCGGTAATTCGATTCTTGAAATTCATTCTCTTACATTCAAATTCTGGATGATATTGTTTGCCGCATCTGTATGGTCAAATATTGCAGGACTGATTATTTCTTCGGCTTTGAATTCAGTTGTAACAATATACATAACAATACCTTTGATTTTAATTCCCCAGCTTTTATTTTCGGGAACAGTTATAGATTTCACAAAACTTCACAAAAGCTTTATCAATGAGAGATTCGCACCGGCTATTGGAGACATAATGATTTCCAGATGGGCTTATGAGGCTTTAATGGTTACTCAATTTACTGATAATCTTTATCAAAAATATTTTTTCGAGACAGAAAAAATTTATGAAAATGCAACTTATTATTCAACAAGTTATTATGATAAAATTGAAGAAATAATAAATTTTGTTTTCAAAAATAAAGATAATGAAGAAATAATAGATTTTGTAAACAGAAGATTAAATACAATAATTAATGAAATTGAAAAGACTGAAAAAATTTCCGGCGTAAAATGCGATTTTAAAGAAGAAATTACATTTGAAAATTTTGACCAGAATACTGTTGATAAACTTATTGATTATTTTTATTTTAACGTTAAGAAAAAAAATCTTGCACAAATGAATCAAGCACGAGACACAAAAGACTCAATATTGCACAGTTTACAGGGTTTGTACGGTTCAAATGACGAAGTTGTAGATTTAAGACTAAATAATTTTAATAATAAAATAGAATTTTTTGTATGCAATAAAGCTGATTTTGAAACGATTAGAGAGGTAAACAATGAACTTGTACGACGTTACAAACCAATTTATCAAGTGCCTGAACATAATTTCGGAAGAGCACAGTTTTATTCTGCAGAAAAAATAGTTTCTGGACATCATATCCAAACAATTTGGTTTAACATAATTTTTATATGGTTATATACATTGCTACTTTACATAATTTTAGTTTCAAGAATTATGGACATAAACTCTTCATTCAAATTATTCAAACTCAAACGATAAATTAAATTGATTATTAAGGATATATGTAAATTATGTTTTTTATTTTGAAAAAAATTTGAAAACTTTGAATTTTATTTATACTTTTGCAAACGCAAAAAATAGCAAGGTAGCTAAGTCCCGATAAATCGGGATAAACTTGGTTAGACGTCCCGATTAAAATCGGGAAGGTCGGTACAGTTCAAGAAAATGATGGCAAGGTAGCTCAGCTGGTTAGAGCGCAGGATTCATAATCCTGAGGTCGGGGGTTCAAGCCCCCCCCTCGCTACATTGAAAATCAAGCACTTACAAAAAAATGTAGGTGCTTTTGTTTTTTATTTGCATACTTTATTTTATATGGAAAATTTTTATATCCAACTTTTAAAATCGATAAAAAAGGTATATTCTATGTTGGAAGTAATTACAATTTTTGAAAAATGATTTGAAAACAAAAACATAGTGGTACTTCATCGACAAAGCCACACAGACCTTGTAAAATTGTTAATATTGAAAAATTTAACTTAAATAAAGAAGCAATGACGTGAGAACAGAATAAAAAATGATATCGAATATCAATATTGAAAATAACATTCTTGCGAATCTAACAAAACCGAAAGGTTAAAAAATAACTTTAAACAAATATAAAAATGTCAGTAGAAATTAAAGAAGTTATCACAAAAAGTGATATAAAAAAATTTGTTGAATTACAATTTGAGTTGTACAAGGGTAATAAATTCTGGGCTCCGCCGTTGAAAAAAGGTGAACTAAAATATCTTGACCCATCTAAAAATCCGGCTTTTTCTTATGCTGACGCTAAATTTTATATTGCATTAAAAGACGGCAAAGTAGTTGGTAGAGTTGGCGCAATTGTCAATCATAAATATAACGAAAAAATCGGTAAAAAATATGTTCGTATAACTAAACCTGAATTTATTAACGATATTGAAGTTGTTGATGCTTTAATTAAAAAAGTTGAAGAATTCGGAAAATCAAAAGGAATGGACACAATTCACGGACCGCTTGGTTTTTCTAATCTTGATACACAAGGTCTTTTAATAGAAGGTTTTGAAGAAATACAGTCAGTTGCATCGGTTTATCATTTGCCTTATTATAAAGACCATTTTGACAGACTTGGTTTTGCAAAAGAAAATGACTGGGTTGAATTTCAGCTTAAACTGACAGATGAACCACTCCAAAAAGCATCAAGAGGCTCGGCTATGATTCAAAAAAGATATGGCTTTGAGGTTCAAAGTTTTACAAGTACAAATGAAATGAAACAGCACGCCTCGATTGTTTTTGACATTATAAATGAGGCATTTGAAGTTTTACCTTATACCACACCTTTTGCTCCTGAATTGAAGCAATATTACATTGATAAATATTTCGATATTTTAAATCCTAAATACGTAAAAGCTGTCAAAAAAGACAATGAACTTGTGGGATTTCAAATAGCAGTTCCTTCTATGTCAAAAGCTATGCAAAAAGCTAACGGTAAACTGTCAATCGGTGGCATTTTGGCACTGATGAAAGCCCGAAAACAAAACGATACTGCCGATTTATTTCTGACAGGTGTTGTTAAAAAACATCAAAATGCCGGCGTTGCTGTTATTTTGTTTTCAGAAGTTCAAAATGCACTGCATAATGACGGTATTGATATTTTTGAAACTACCGGTATTTTTGAAACAAATAATGAAGTTATTGCAAACTGGAAAAATTACGAACATAAATTACACAAACGTAGAAGATGTTATGTGAAATCAATTTCTTAAACAATTAGTCAATTAGCCAATTTGATAATTAGTCAATTAGTCAATTAGCCAATTTGATAATTAGTCAATTAGTCAATTTGATAATTAGTCAATTAGTCAATTAGTCAATTAGTCAATTAGTCAATTAGCAAATTAGCAAATTAGCAAATTAGTCAATTAGCAAATTAGCAAATTAGCAAATTAGTCAATTAGCAAATTAGCAAATTAGCAAATTAGCAAATTAGTCAATTAGCAAATTAGCAAATTAGCAAATTAGCAAATTAGTCAATTAGCAAATTAGC
>DYKL01000660.1 GCA_020722645.1 Acetofilamentum sp.
AAATTATTAAATCTAATCCGTCATTATTTTCTTTATTTTCTTGTTTAAGAGTTTTTACAACAATATTATTGAGTTCATATAAAATTTTTGCAGGAGAAGTAATTTGTTTAAGCAAAACGATTTCATCGAGCATTCTGCTGGCAAGTATGCTCATAAAAGCTCCCGGAACTCCATGTCCTGTGCAATCAACAACTGCATAAAAGTGAAAATTATTACTTTGACAGTACCAGTAAAAATCACCAGAAACAATATCTTTGGGTTCGTATATTAAAAAATTTTCGAAATAATTGTTTATTATGCTTAAATCCGGCAAAATCGAACGCTGAATTGTTTTTGCATACTCAATACTTTGTCTGATTGCATCGTTTTTTTGTGATATTATTTCATTTTTAGCAAAAAGTTCGTCTTTTTGTGCCATTATTTCATCACGTTGCTGTAAAAGTTCTTCGTTTTTTTCAAGTATCTCTTGTTCAGCCAGCTTTAATTGAGTGTAATCTGATTCTACAACAACAAAATGTAATATGTTTTTATTTGCATCGAGAACAGGTGTTATAGTTGATTGAATCCATATTTTTCTGTCGTTTTTTTGGACAAAATGAGAATAATATGTTACACTAATTTTTCATGTGTAAATAATTTTGTAAGTTGTTGGTTTATAATTATTTTCATTCTATTGGTGTGAGAACTTTAAGGTTCTCATGGGGGTTTCATCTATGGATTTTTGTATTTTGTCTTTATTTTGCGAGCATTCGTACAAAGTCGGACATATTTTCTGAAATTCTCCCAACGAGTAACCGAAAGTTTTTTCAAATCCTTTGTTTACCCATTCAATTTTTGTATTCTTGTCTGTGATAATTATGCTATTGTCTGTTTCGCTGACGGCAACTGTAAGTTTTTGTAGTTCCAGATTTTTTTGTTCTAATACTTCTGCTTGAGTTTTTAATTCTTCTTTTTGTTGCAAAGTCTCTTCCAAATATGCCGTTTTTTGTTCATCTGTTTCAAGAAATGCTTTAAATGTACTGCTTCTGACAAATTCAAAAATAAATGATAAAGTTGCTGATGCTATGTATGTTATTATAACGGAAGTTCATGAAATTATTGATAATAAAACACACGTAACCATCTGGCT
>DYKL01000661.1 GCA_020722645.1 Acetofilamentum sp.
CGATAGCAATACCGGTGTGAGAGGTCTGATAGTGAGCAATCTTGCTCATTCTCTTTCTACTCGATTATGGAACCTGTAATTGTCCAAAGTATTTTTGAATCGGTCGAAATGCTGAAAAACGGTATGGATACTCTCAAATATAAATGTATAGACGGCATTACAGCTAATAAAAAAACCTGCGAAAATTATGTATTGAACAGCATCGGACTTGTTACAGCGTTGAATCCTTATATAGGATACGAAAAATCAATTATTATTGCAAAAGAAGCATTAGAGACAAACAGGGGTGTGTATGAACTTGTTTTGGAAAAAGGTTATTTGTCAAAAGAACAACTTGACGAAATTCTAAAATCTGAAAATATGATACGTCCTCAGCAAATAAATAATTTGTAATCTGTTTTAATTTACGGGACTGTCTTAAAAAAATTTAGCTGTTTATTTGTAAAATCTAAATCATTGGTTTTAAAACTTTGCATCTTATATTTTTTGTTGCAAAAATGTTTTTTATATGACAGTCCTGTTTTTTGAGATTAATACTCAGAAAAAAATAACTGTCCGTTTAAAGAAAGTGCTTTGTCTTCTGATAAATAGACAACTTCGTTTGTATCATTTAAAACAGTACTGCCTTCAATTATAAGGTAACTGCCAGAAAAATACCATTTAGCTTCCCACATATATGCTTCACCATATATACCGCCGCCTGCCATTATGCCATTTTCTGTGAAAAACATATAAATGTAACTTTCGTCTTCAGCTCCATTTTCCCAAGTAATAGGATAACCATCTGATTTTGTAATTATTTCAAGAAAGTCTTTTTTTGTCCTTTTCTGCAATATTAAGATAGGATAATTATATTTTAAAAAAACAATATATTTCTTAATTTTAATACTAATTTTCTGTTTTAAATTTATTAACGTTTAAAATTTCGTTACATTCTACATTTAATTAATAATTTACATTTGTGCTTGTACCGATTTTTTTTTTGTGTTTCTACCACGAGTTAAAACTCGTGGTTATCATTATTTTAGACCTACGGACTATATTTATATCAGCATCTTAATATTGCGCAATAGAACGGAACTTACTTTTAAAAAGCGTGGATTTACAGGGCTTTGCTGCTGATTT
>DYKL01000662.1 GCA_020722645.1 Acetofilamentum sp.
TAGCAGGTCGGTATGACAATTAATAATAAGCAATTTGATAGCAGTTCGGTATCATATAAAAATACCTACATTAATACCAACTACTGGCAATACGCCTGTATAATCAATATTATTCCATTTTTTGTACATTGTAATTCTAGATTCATTTGCATATTTACTAAGTCTCATTACTCCACCTGCATAAATATCAATAAAAAAGATATCAGAAATTGATATTTTGCCACCAATAGTTGATCCAAATCTTATTATATCCAATCCTTTAGTTATTTCTTTTTCAACAGGTACATCAAGTGTATAATCGTATGCTTTGCCTATTATCCATATTTTTCGGTACATAATTTGGGGGGAAGCATAGAACCCTGTTAACAAATTGTTTTCTTTTAAATTTCTTTTTAAGTAATGATGTGTACTAACAATTAGACCGAATCCTGTAAACATTTCACTATTGTAATTATAATTACTTCCATCAACATATACTGTTTCATCAAATTTTTGATTGGAAAAATAGTTACCTCCCATTCCGTTTTTAGTTACATATGTGTACATCAAACTTGCTTTAAAAGACATTTTTCCTTTAAAGAATTTTTCATAAGACATTGCAAAAGTTCCTTCAAATAATCTGTAAGGATTTAATGTAATTCCTGACTTGTAAATTTTCTTTAGTGTATCTTTTTCAAGACCAGATTTTTCTTGTTTAATTTTATTTAAAATAGTAAAATTATCATTTTTTAATTCATTAAACAAAATTATCAACGAATCTATTTCGCCAATTTTTTTATTCAGTAATTTTGGCGTTTTCTCTAAATCACTAAGCTTTTCATTGAGCAATTCAAGTCTTGAATCAAGCAATTTGATTTTTAAATCTAAGATTTCATTTTTTTGTTGTATTATTGATGTATCTTGAGCATTCAAACTCAAGATAAGTATGTTCAAAAAAAATAAAAACAATATTTTTTTCAAATCCATAATAAAATGAGGTTTTAATTAATACACTATTGAACGCAAATAATTAGAGGTTATTGTTTCCACCATTTAATTATTTTTACCTAATACTAAACGGCTAACAAAAGTATGAAACGAGCATGATTCGTTAAACACAAACACGGATGAAAATTCATCATGCG
>DYKL01000184.1 GCA_020722645.1 Acetofilamentum sp.
ATCGCATTTATACGAGCTTAAAAAAAGAGGGAGTTTTTATACCGGACTCATTATTGTTATCATCGTTGGGTTTAATCCGGGTCCATACATAATTGAATTATTAAAATTATCTGCTGCAAATATATAAAAAAAATTTTCTGATTATATCCTGATTTTTTTTTTAACGGAAGTTCATGAAATTTTTGATAATAAAACACCCGTAACCATCTGGCTAACAGTGATATATTAAAATATAGTGCTTAAAAAATCTTACCTACATAAGTTCCTGATTTTTAAATTTTTCGCAAGATATATTTTTTTTTGATTACTAAAAAAATATTAGCCAAAAAAATTTTGTCTTGCCTACGTTTTTTTGTTAAAAATGCATTCATCACTTGATATTACTGCAATAGACCCAAATTTAGCCGGTGAACTTCCGTTGAAAAAGCAATTCGTTTTTTTTCAATTTCAATGCCTTCAATTTTTCCTTTCATTTCAAGACGCATTGCTGTTGAAACAAATTTTTCTCCTGCTTTTGGTGATATTGTTCTCATTTTTTCTACAATTTTTTGGGTTTCTAAATTTGTTGCATAATACAAATAGGATATTATTGTTTCAAAAAAACTCTCGCCTTGTTCGGTTTGCAGTAATTGATTTATATTAGCGAAGAATTTTTCTGTTTCTTGAATAATTTTTTGTTCGTCATAGATATTTTTTAATCGTGAATGTATTGAAAACGTTGCGTGGCTTCACTAATGTAGATGTTTGCACAAATGTTGAAAGTTTGCAATTTCGTTTCATTAATGCACTGCCCTGCAATGTTTTTCAATACAATGGTATGTGCTTCCTTTTTTTATTAAACCGTATCTAAATCAATATGATATTCGTGTAATGTTTTTAAATAATTTAATTGCTCTTGTGATAAATTTGTTGCTTTTAAAATAATTTCATCTAAAATCCCTTGTTTGATAAGAGAAAAAGCAATTCGTTTTTTTTCAATTTCAATGCCTTCAATTTTTCCTTTCATTTCAAGACGCATTGCTGTTGAAACAAATTTTTCTCCTGCTTTTGGTGATATTGTTCTCATTTTTTCTACAATTTTTTGGGTTTCTAAATTTGTTGCATAATACAAATAGGATATTATTGTTTCAAAAAAACTCTCGCCTTGTTCGGTTTGCAGTAATTGATTTATATTAGCGAAGAATTTTTCTGTTTCTTGAATAATTTTTTGTTCGTCATAGATATTTTTCAAAATTAAAATCCCTATTTGTAATTGCAAGCTGCTGAATAATTTAATTATTTCATCATCAGTATAATCAGAAGTATCAATTAGTTGATAATCAAAATTTGGTATGAATTTTTTTAAATCGTTGTCAATTTCTTTGAAATAGTCATTAAGATTTAATTTGTTCCATTTTTTTTGTCCGTGATAAAAAATTATCGGTATTACGGGAGTAAGTTTATGTTTTTGTTTGACTTGGGTTTCCCAAATTTTGAGCATATATCCTAACAATTGGAAATGGGGAAATATTTCAGTATAACTTTTGTGTTCAAAAAGTAGTGAAATTTTAATGTTTGTTGATATTCCGTATTTACAATTATAAACTATATCTGAATAATTTGTTTTTAATTTGCTGTCAATATATTCTGTTTTGTCTAATTCAAGTGATTGAAAATCAATTTTTTTAGAAATTTCAATTGGAAAAGTTTTTGCAATAAATTCGCTTACTTCTGTTTTTTTAGAGAAGAGTTCTTTGAAAAATCTATCGTGAGAATTTATTAAATTTTTATCTACTTGCTTATCCATTGATTTTATCTATTATATTGCAAATTTTATTGCAAATATACAATTTTTTTTTATTTATATTAAATTAAGTATTCCAAAATTTCGTCTAACAATAATAGCACATATCATCTCTTAATTTTAACATTTGAATTTTGTCAGTTATTTAAAAGTTTTTAACTTTGTTCAATTTTTTTCATTAAAAAAAATTAAATTCTTTTAATAAATAAAACATTAAAAACACATGAAGAAATTTCTTTTAATTTGGCTTTTGATCATACCTTCGTTATTCACGATTGCCCAAAATGCCAAAATACAGGGATATATTACTAACCCTGACGGCACTCCGGCAGTTGGTGCCGTTGTTATCCTGAATGATAAAAATATTTCGGTAAATCCGACTTCTGCATTAAAAGTACAAACTGATGAAAAAGGTTTTTATATATTTGAAAATATCAAAGCCGGTGATTATCAAATCGTTGTTGTACTTGAAAATCATGACAACTATTTTTCAGAAAAAATTACTGTTACCGAAAATCAAATCACAAAAATCGACCCGATTAAACTGACTGCTTCTGCGACAACTCAAAATAACGAAGGAACAGCTATTGTCAATTCTGATGATTTGAACAATGAACTTGGCTCTGAAAACATTTCTCCACTTCTTTCAGGTTCAAGAGATGTTTTTCTTAATACCGCTTCTTTTTCTCTAAGTTCTTTCCGTTTTAAAATAAGAGGTTACGAAAGTGAATATACAGATATTTTAATAAACGGAGTAAATATGTCAAATCTTGAAACTGGTGGCACATATTTTTCTAACTGGGGCGGATTAAATGCCGCTACAAAAAACAAAAGCGTTACTTTTGGACTTGACCCGATGCACTTGAATTTTGGAAATGTTGGTGGTACTACAAACATTGAATTAGGTCCCTCTAAAATCAGAAAAGGTTTACAACTTACTTATTCTATGACAAACCGTACATACAGACAACGTGCAATGATAACTTATTCAACCGGTTTACTTCCAAACAACTGGGGTTTTTCTTTTGCCGGTGCAAGAAGATGGGCTAATGAAGGCTACATTGAAGGTACTTACTACGATTCATGGTCTTATTATATGGGAATTGAGAAAAAAATCCAAAATCATCATATTATCTTAAATGTTTTTGGAGCACCCACTAAAATTGGAAAATCAGGTCCTTCAACTCAGGAAATGTATGATATTGTCGGCAATAATTTTTATAATCCTTACTGGGGTTATCAAAACGGAGAAAAAAGAAACAGCCGTGTTTCAAATACTCACGAACCTATTGCTATTCTGACTCATACTTGGGAAATTAATGAAAGCACAAAATTAACTACTTCTGCTTTATACAGAACTGGAAGAAATGGTTCTACTGCTTTAAACTGGTACAACGCACCTGACCCACGCCCTGATTATTACAGGAACCTACCGAGTTACATTACAAACGAAGAAGAAGCTGATTATCAGGAATATGCTTTAATGAACGACTCTGATTACAATCAAATTAACTGGGCTTATCTATACGAAACAAACAGAAACAGCTTTGCTACAATCGAAAATGTTGATGGTGTCGCAGGTAGTAATGTTTCCGGAACAATGGCTCAATACATAGTTGAAGAAAGAAGATACGACCAGAATTTTTACACAGCAAACACAACTTTGAACAAACAATTTACTGACGATATCAGATTAGACTTTGGTTTAAATTACAGAAACTTTACAGCAAAAAATTTCAAAGTTGTAAATGACTTGTTGGGTGCCGATTTTTGGTACGATGTTGATAAATATGCCGAAACTGATTTTGCTGACCCCGATTCTGCTCAAAGTAACTTGCTTGAACCTAATAATGTAGTTTATGTAAATGATGTTTTCGGATACAATTATAATGCCCATATCACAGATGGGAAAGCCTGGACACAAATCTACTTTGATACAAAAAGAATCAATTTCTTTATTGCCGGTTTCGGTAGTTACACAGAAATGTGGAGAGAAGGTTTAATGCAAAACGGTAAATTTCCCGACAATTCTTATGGCGATTCTGAACATCTTACTTTTATTGACTATGGTGCAAAAACAGGTTTGGTTTTCAAAATTAACGGACGTAATTACATTCACGGTCACGCAGCTTATTTAACTCAAGCACCGACTTTCAGAAATTCGTATATTTCACCAAGAACAAGAGATAATGTTGTTAGTAATCTTGTTTCTGAAAAAATTATGTCGGCTGATATAGGATATTCGCTAAAAGCACCTAAAATTAAGGCTACTTTTAATGCCTTTTACACTACTTTTGAAGGACAGACTAAAATTATGAGTTTTTATCACGATAGTTACAGAAATTTCGTTAATTATGCTATGAACGGGATTAACAAAACTCATCAGGGACTGGAATTTGCTATTGACGGTCAATTATTTATTGGTTTTAACGCTTATGCTGTTGCGTCTTTGGGATATTATCGATACACATCGAGACCAGAAGTATCAATAACTGTTGATAACAGTGCTGAATTACTTACTGAAAATAAAATTGTTTATTGCCAAAATTTTTTAGTTAGCGGAACACCTCAAACAGCTGGAACTGTTGGCATTAAATACAGAACCGGAAGTTTTTGGTTTTTTGATGTAAGTGCTAATTACGTAGATGATATTTATCTTGATTTCAATCCCGAGAGAAGAACTGCCGAAGCTATTGAATATATTAATCCGGAAACTGAAAGTGACTTGTGGCATCAAATAGTTGATCAGGAAAAGCTTCCGAGTGGTTATACTCTTAATGCTACAATTGGCAAATCTTTTAGATTTCAATACAAATACTTTTTGAACTTGAATTTGAGCGTTAGTAATATTCTTGACAATCAAAACATTATAACAGGTGGATTTGAACAATTAAGATATGAATATAAAAATCCTGCAAAATATCCACCGAAATATTTTTATATGTACGGTCGTCAATTTTTCTTAAACATCGGATTCAGATTTTAAGAAGTTATATATTAAAATTAATTGTACATAGTACAGACGTTGCATGCAACGTCTCTACAAATTTTACAAACTTAATAAACTAACATAAATGAAAACAAAAAATAAAATAAAAATATTATTAGGTTTTCTGGGCATAATGATTGCCTTTTCTAGTTGTGTAAAAGACAATTTTGATGAGCCACCAACAAATTGTAATGACTTTAACTTTACAGCTACTCATACAATTAAAGAATTAAAAGCAATGCTTACGGGTGATACTTTAAAATTAGGAGACACTGTCATGATTATGGGTTACGTAAGTTCCTCCGATTTACACGGTAACATTTACAAAGAACTTATTATTGAAGATGAAACAGGCGGTATTGCAATACAAATTGACCAAACTGATATGCACGAAACATATCCTTTGGGGTTGAAAGTTTTTGTTAATTGTAATGGACTTTATCTTGGTAAAAGTTACGAAGTTGTAAAATTAGGAGGATTATTTGAAGAATACGGGACTATTAAATTCGGACGAATTTCCGATGAAGATATTGTCAGCGAGCAGATTATCAGAACCTGCGACAAAAATCTTGTAACTCCTACTGATGTTAATCTACCTGTTAATGACGATTTGCTTTATCAATTTGTTAAAATTGACAGTGTACAATTTGCTGACAATGAAATAGGTGACACTTATGCCGACTGGATTAATCAAATAAGCGTAAATCACAATATAATTGATATAAATGGTAAAACTTTGATTGTCAGAACAAGTGGTTATGCAACTTTTGCAAAAGACTCTTTACCCGAAGGAAGTGGGACTATTATTGGTATCCTTGGTAAATACAACGATGACTATCAGTTATATCTTAACAGCACAGATGATATAAATTTTGATTTGGAACGTTTCTAATAACCTTAAAATTAACTAATTATGAAAATAAATATTTTTAAAGCAATAATACTTATGGTCGGTTTTTCTTTCTTGTTTAATGCTTGCGTTAAAAAAGAATTTACTGAACCCGAAAGTACTTGTGATGACCAGAATTATACAATTACTCACACAATTGCTCAGCTTAAAACTCTGTTTACCGGTGATACTTTGAGAATAACCGAGGATATTATTATTCAGGGAACTGTTACTTCTACCGACCAGTACGGAAATTTCTACAAAGAAATTGTTATTCAGGATTCTACCGATGCTCTTTGTATAATGGCTGATGCTAGCTATATGTACACAAAATTTCCGGTAGGTCAAAAAATTTATATTAAATGTAAAGATTTATACCTTGGCAAAAGTTATGATGTTGTAAAACTCGGTTCTACATATATGGAATACGGCATTAAATATTTTGGAAGAATACAGGGACAAGCCTTTATTGATGACCATTTTATCAAATCCTGCGATAATAATCCGCTCGAACCCGAACTTATTACACTTGCCGATATCGGACCTTTTTATGTTTATAAACTTGTGAAAATTGAAAATGTCCAGTTCAAAGGAGAAGAATTAAATTCAACTTATGCCGATGTAACTAATTTAGAGTCAATAAATCATAATATTATCGATGAAGATAACAATACTTTGATTGTCAGAACAAGCGGTTATGCGGCTTTTGCTGGTGATTCACTGCCCAAAGGCAGCGGTACTATTATTGGGATTCTCGGCAAATACAATGATGACTATCAATTTTACGTCAGAAAAATTGATGAAGTAGATTTTTCTCAAGAAAGATTTGCCGAAGCCATTTTTAAAGATTTTGAAGACGAAGACTTGTATTCAGGTGGTTGGGAAGTTTATACTGTAATTGGCGTTTCTTGGGGTATAGATTATTATAGCGGAAATAATTTTGCTAATTGCTCAAATTATAACTATGATACCGGCGAAAATGAAGAAACAGAAACATGGCTGATTTCACCTGAGTTGGATTTATCTGCTTTTACAAACCCTTTTATTTCATTTGAAACAGCTTGTAATTACAGTGGCTCATTATTACAGGTAAAATATTCTGCTGATTACACAGGCGAAGGAGACCCAAATAATGCAACATGGTCAAATCTTGCACCTTCCCTGTCACCTGGTAGCTGGAATTGGGTAAATTCAGGAAATCTGAACTTGCAGGAAAATACTAAATATGTTGCTTTTGTTTACTATGGAACAAATACAAGCGGTAAAACATGGGAGGTTGATGATATTTTAATTGATGAAAATGCTAAAAAATAAAATTTGAAAAAATCCGAGAATATTTTCTCGGATTTTTTGTTTTCAATCAATTAAAACGGAACTTACTTACAACTTTTCAGGTTTTACAGGCGATAGCTAAGAAA
>DYKL01000185.1:116-7070 GCA_020722645.1 Acetofilamentum sp.
AGCAAATGTGATAATTAGCAAATGTGATAATTAGCAAATGTGATAATTAGCAAATGTGATAATTAGCAAATTAGACAATTAGCAAATGTGATAATTAGCAAATGTGATAATTAGCAAATATAACAATTTAACAATGTAACAATACAACAATACAACAATACAACAACGTCGTTGCGAGGTACGAAGCAAATGAAACATTGATATTTTACTTATTTTTGTTTTTGAATTTAATAAAATATATTTGCATTAAGAAAATTAGTCAATTAGCAAATTTATTATCGTCATCCTGAGTTAAAAACGAAGGAAGCAAATTAGACAATGAATCAGCTATATAATAATTCAGTAAGTTCACTTGCAAATTAACAATTCAGTATTTAGAAAATGATAAACATAAATTTTATAAAAAAATATGTGCCTCTATGGGCAATATTACTATTTGATGTTTTTATATCTCTTATTTCTATTGTTATAGCGTATTTTCTAAGATTTAATTTCAAAATACCACCTTCTTACATAGAAAGTTTAGTTTACATCTTACCGATTATTGTGTCTTGCAGACTCATAAGCTACTTATTGTCAAAAACTTACACCGGCATAATAAGATATACAAGTACAAAAGATGCATTAAGAATTTTTATTACAATTTTAGCCGGAACAATTTTTTTAATGCTTTTGAATTTGGTGTTATATGCTTTTAAATCAGTTTTTTTAATCCCATACTCCATTCTTATAATAGATTTGGCAATACTTACAAGTTTTCTGATAGTTGTCAGGTTCACAATTAAAGCACTATATTTTGAAAGTATTAGCGTAAAAAAATTATTCAAAAATGTAATAATTTACGGTGGAGATGAATACGGACTTGCCACAAAAAGAACTCTTGAACGCGATCCCAATCAGAATTTTAAAGTTGTTGGATACATTGACAATTCAAGCAAAGGAAAAACCATTGACGGTATTGAAGTTTTTTCGGCTGATAACTTGGAAAAAATTATTGAAGATTTTTCAGTTAATTATCTGATACTTGCGAAAAAATTAAAAGAAATTGATATTGAAAAGGAAATAATTGATACCTGCCTTAATAAAAACATAACAGTGCTTCGAATTCCAAGAATCAATGAATGGATAAACGGTGAATTGAGTTTTAAACAGATAAAGCAAATAAAAATTGAGGATTTATTGGAAAGACCACCAATAATTTTGGACAATAAAAAAATAAATCAAACCGTAGCCGGAAAAAACATTTTGGTGACAGGTGCAGCAGGCTCAATCGGAAGCGAAATAGTAAGACAGCTTACTAAATTTTCACCAAAATTAGTAATCTTGTTAGACCAAGCCGAAACACCATTATATAACCTTGAATTGGAGATACAAGAATCATTGAATTTTCACAGAGTTGAAGCTGTCATTGGCGACATAACCGACGAAATACGAATGCGAAAACTTTTTACCGTTCTTGAACCGCAAATTATTTACCACGCAGCCGCTTATAAACACGTCCCGATGATGGAAAACAACCCTTATGAAGCCATAAGAACAAACGTCAAAGGCACAAAAATACTTACTGATTTGGCTGATGAATTTAAAATCGAAAAATTCGTAATGATTTCAACCGATAAAGCAGTTCATCCCACCAGTGTAATGGGTGCATCAAAAAGAATCGCTGAAATTTACACTCAATCGTTCAATTTATATTCTAAAACTCAATTTATAACTACACGTTTCGGTAATGTTCTGGGGTCAAACGGCTCTGTAATACCACGTTTTAAAAAGCAAATTGAAAGAGGCGGACCAATAACCGTTACACACCCTGAAATTACAAGGTATTTTATGACAATTCCCGAAGCCTGTCAGTTGGTTCTCGAAGCATCTGCTTTTGGCAAAGGCGGTGAAATATTCATTTTTGATATGGGCAAATCTGTTAAAATAGTGGATTTGGCTAAAAAAATGATACAATTATCAGGTTTGACATTAGGTGTGGACATACAAATAAAATTCACAGGATTAAGACCGGGCGAAAAACTTTATGAAGAACTTTTAAACGAAAAAGAAAACACTATTGCCACTCATCACCCTCAGATAATGATTGCAAAAGTGAATTCTTATCCTTACGAAGATGTAAATGCTCAAATCAATAATTTAATCGACAACAATTTAAAACACGATAATTTTTTATCAGTTAAGTTTATGAAGCAATTGGTCCCTGAATTTAAAAGTAAAAATTCCGAATATGAAATTCTTGATTAAATTATTCTTTTTTCTCAAAAATCCAACTTATTCCCACCATAAAATTTCGACCTTGCAATTTTATATAACTCAAATCGTAATACTCTGTATTTAAAATATTTGAGACTTCTGCATAAAAATTTATTCTCTTAAATTTAAAATCTACTTTTGCATCAATCAGAAATACAGGTTTAAAATTAAATTCAGACATTGTAAGGGTATTGTAGTCAAATTGATAATAAGATCCATTACGATAAAAATATCTGCAACGAAAATTTAAAAAAATGTTTTTTATAATTTTGTGGCTTGAACTTATCATAAAATTGTGTTTCAGATAATTAAGCATATATTTTGATAAATAATCAGTTTCCGGTTTAATTTGATACAGATAAGTGTAATTTACAATCAAATTATCAATGATTTTTTTGTTAAAATATAAATTTGTTGCTAATTGAAATCCGCTTGTAATCAATTTTGTATAATTCATTGTTTGCCATTTATCTTCAGCGGAAAATTTAACCCAATCAATAGTATTTTTAGTATCAGAAATAAAAATTGCTGTTTGAAGTGATATTTTTTTATTACTTTTTTTAAATCCGATTTCGTAATTAGTTGCTTTTTCGGGTTTTAAAAACTGATTTCCGATATTATCAGGTCCGTTATAGTACAAATCTGTATATGAAGGAAGCCTTAAGCCCTGATTTACTGAAGCATATAAATTAGTTTTATCATTTATCAGGTAAGAAAACTGTGAATTAAAAGTAAAAAAAGCACCAAAAGCCTTGTTTTGAATATAATTAAGCCCTAAATTCAACGAAAAATCAGCAATTTTTTTGTTTTGTTCAATAAAACAATTTGAAATTGTCCGATTATCGCCGTAAGTAAGATAGTATCTTTTTTCAGCAATAACAGTATCAATATCTAAACCTAAAACAGTGCTTTTTATGTCGTTATTTGTAATGTTAAAACCTATATAAGTAGTTCCCAAAAAAGTTTCAAAATTAGTTGAAATAGTTGCACCTAAAATATTGGTTATGTGATAATTATGTTCTTTGTAATATGCCCAATTCATAAAAGAATTATCAACATATTTAGCTGTATCCCGACCATTCTTTACAAAAAAACCGTCTTTTAAAACATACCAGTCTTTGTCTTCTCTGAAAAGTTGAAAATTATCTTTGCCTCGATTCCAATAGGCGGTTATTTTGTGTTTTAAATTTTTACCGAATTCCAATGATGAACTATATGTAAATTTAGATATATCTTCAAACTGATAAGGGAATTTTGGCGTGTAGAAACTATAAGCACCATAAGATTTCTGAATTAAGTATAGTTGATTAAAAAAATTATATTTATTTTCAGAATAATTTAAACTGATATAAAAACTGTTAATTTTAAAATCAGTGTTTGTAAAATAACCATCTGATTTTTTGTGAGTTAATGAAGATAATAAAGATAATTTGTTGAAATTTTCGGAAATGAAGACATTATAATTTTGAAAATAATTTTCACCTATTTTAAAATTTGCTCCGAAAAATTCTTCATTTTTTTTGGTAGATATATCAATAGAGCCGCTATAAGCCCCAGCTCCGTATATATTTGTACCGGGACCCAGAAGAACAACAATTCTATCCAAAACAAAAAAGGGAAGCGACACTGAAAAAGAATTATGTCCGGTTTGCACATCAGAAATAGGAATTCCGTTTAGCAGAACCAAAACCTGATCGAAATTTCCGCCTCTTATGCTAATATCAGCCTGTACATCTTGTTGTCCGCGATGCTGAAAATCAACTCCGGCAGAACCGTCTATCAAATCTGTCAAATCTGAGGCGGGGATAGTTTTAATTAAATTACGATTGAAAATATTTATCAGCGAAGGATTTTGTATTGAATTTACTTTTTTTCTCTGTGATTTGATTAAAATTTCAGAAATCAGAATAGAATCAGTCTGAGAATATAAATTATTGAAAGATAAAACAAGATAAATGACAGGTAAAACTAAAATAATTACAATTTTTTTTAATGAGTTAAATATTGAATAAGACTTGTTTTGCCAACGTTTAAACATTAAAATGTTTCGAGATAAATAATTTTTTTTTGATTTCATAACAATTTATTTAAAAATTATACATACTTTTGAAATGCAAAAATGTGCAATTTATCAAAAAAATGCAAAGAACTTTAACGATAAGCACTGATAAACATAACGGACTATATAATATTACGACACAAATTGATTTTTTAGTTAAAGAATCGGGCATTAAAATAGGAATTGTAAATGTTTACGTTCAGGGAGCTACTGCCGCTGTGATGATTCAGGAAAACTGGGATAATTCGGTTCAGCAAGATGTAATCACATTGCTTAACAATTTGATACCAAGCGGAATATGGCAGCACGATTTGCAAGATAACAACGGAGATGCTCATTTAAAGGCAGGCATAGTTGGTCCAAGTGAAACAGTACCAATAATTGACGGAGTTTTAGGACTATCAACCTGGCAGAATATTTTTCTTTGCGAATTTGATGGTCCGAGACAAGAACGTAAAATTATTGTCAGTATATTGGAATTATAAAAACTTTTTGGAATATTATTTGTTATAAATTTGTAATTAATTTTTTTTTTTTTTTCTTTGTACAAAATTATTTCTTGATGAATAATATATCATTTTCCGAAACATACAAAAATTTTGTTGCCAGTCTCTTTCAAGGAATTGAAAAGGGAGATTTGGAATATATATTCAAAGGTGAAGTAACTTCTACCGTTGTTACTAATATCCTTGACCTTGCCAAATTAAACTTGGACGACACAGAATTAAGACCAATCAGCTCAAGAATATATTTTATTCTGGGCGAAGGATTGCAAAATATATCTAGACATCAAGAAAAAATTGATGGCAAAACTCCGTCTGACAGCATAATTCTCATTAGCAAAAAAGAAGGTAAATATACCATTACTACAGGAAATTTAATCAAAACAGACAAAAAGAACGAGTTAGAAGAAAAAATGCTGAAAATTAATTCGATGAATGTCGAAGAACTAAGAGAATTTGCAAGATATATTAGAAAAAACTACACACTAACAGAAAAGGGAGGAGCCAATCTTGGGCTTGTTGAAATGGCAAAACGTTCAGGGAGCCAATTATTGTACGGCTTTAAAGATTTTGACAACAATTTTTCATTTTTCTACTTTTCAATTCAGTTAGATTTACAAAATATTGAAATACACGATGAACTAAAAGCTAATAAAGCCAGTTACAAATATATAAATTTTTTAAAGAAATTCCATCAGACATTGTCTGACCAGAATATTTACCTTATTTTTAAAGGCGATTTTCACCAAAACAATATTCTTGCTCTTTTTGATATTCTTCGTAAACAAATGGCTGAAACTGTTGTTTCGATAAAACTTAAAAATGTTTTAATCGAAGTTCTACAAAATATCGAAAAGCACGGAGATAATATTCACGGAATTACAGACTGGAAACCCGGTATAGTTACAATACATCACAAAGACGACTGCTTCTTTTTAACGGCATCTAATTATATCGAAAACAAAAAAATTACAACATTAAAATCTAAAATATTAAAAATTAACTCATTATCAAAAGATGAATTAAACGCACATTACCGCGAAAGTTTACTTGATTTTGAAAAAAAAGTTACTTCTAAAAAAACAGGTTTAGGTTATATTGATATTCGCAGAAGAAGCGGTAACGAGCTGTTTTTTGATTTTATTAAACTTAACGAAGAACATTCTTTATTTTTTATTCAAATTTCTATTAAAGACAAAAAATCATAAATCGATATGAAAGCATTACTTATTCAAGCAACAGCTGATACTCCAAAAGTTCATCTGGATAAAGATAATAATATTTTTGAAATTTCGGGATTATCTTTACCTGAAGATGCTATTGAATTCTACAAACCTATTATGAACTGGCTGGAACAATATTCAGTAGAACCTAACTCTCAGACTCACTTTAATTTAAAACTAGAATATTTTAACACTGCTTCTTCTAAACAAATTATTCAGTTGCTTCTGTTTCTGGAAAAACTTAACGTCAAAAGTAAAGTAAAGATATTCTGGCATTATAAAGATATTGATGAAGATATGCACGACTTAGGCGAAGAATACTCTGAAATAATTAAAGTCGATTTTGAACTTGTTGAATACACATAAAATTTTACTAATTTATAAATTTAAACGTGCTATTTAATTAGTGCGTTTTTTTGTTTTTTTATTTTATAGCTAATATTTATGATACCTCTGATAATTAACGAAACACCTGAAACTCCAAAAGTTTATTTTGACAAAGACAAAAATATTTTTGAAATTTCCGGATTAGCTATTCCCGAAAATGCCATAGATTATTGCAAACCAATAATTAATTGGATAGAAAAATATTCATCTGATCCAAATCCAATTTCTTATTTTCATTTTAAACTTGAATATTTTAACACTGCTTTCTCAACTCAAATAATAAACATCTTAATGTTGCTTGAAAAACTTAATGCAAAAAAAACCGTAGAAATTTACTGGCATTACAAGGATATTGACGAAGATATGTTTGACTTAGGCAAAAAATATGACGATATTATAAGCGTTAAATTTCACTTTATTCCTTACGCCTGATTTTTGAAAAGAAATATAACTTTGAACTTTATTTTTTAAATATAACCTTAAATCCGTAAGTCTATACTTATATATCTGAAATTCAGCCAGGTGA
>DYKL01000186.1 GCA_020722645.1 Acetofilamentum sp.
CAAATATCGCATTTATACGAGCTTAAAAAAAGAGGGAGTTTTTATACCGGACTCAGCAATTCATTTATATTTTTCGTAAAATTTTTCTAATAAGTGAAAATAATTGACAAAAATATACTAAATTTTTCAATATTTTTTAGTTTTGCAGTGTTTATTGAAATTTAATGACAGTTATTAATCAGAAATTAGAACAAAAACAAATTCAAAAGTTATCGCCACAACAAATTCAGTTGATAAAACTTTTGGAGGTACCCATTATTGAACTTGAACAGAGAATTAAAAAAGAAATCGAAGAAAATCCGGCTCTTGAAGAAAGTAAAGAATTAGACGAAGAAACACCTAACAACGAATCAGAAGATTCAGATCTTGAATATGAAGAAGAAAACGATAAAAACAGAGAAACAGAATTTGAAAACGATTCATATACAAACAATGAGGAAGAATATACTTTTGACGATTATTACGGCGAAGAAGATGAAATGCCCAACTATAAGCTGAAAGACAATAATTATGCAGAAGATACCGACATACCTCAAAATTACTACTCTGTTGGTTCAAGTTTTCAGGAATATATGTATGAACAATTATCTGATTTAGAACTAAATGAAAATGATTTAGTTGTTGCTGAATATCTTATCGGAAGTTTAGATGAATCGGGTTATTTACGAAGAGATGTTGTTTCTATAAAAAACGACCTTATTCTTTTCTACAACACTGATGTTCAAGTAGAAAAAATTGAAAAAGTTCTCTTTTTAATGCAGGAGCAATTAGAACCTGCCGGTGTAATGGCAAGAAATCTTCAGGAAAGTCTGATTCTTCAGGTTAAAAGAAAACTTTACGATGATGAAAACAACGATACATTAAATAATGTTTTGACTATTTTGACAGACTTTTTTGATGAATTTTCAAAAAAGCATTATGATAAAATAACCAACAAATTGGACCTTGATAATGACCAGATGAGAGACGTTATCAAAGAAATAATTAAACTAAACCCAAAACCGGGAAACGCATATTCTCCGCAAAACAAAAAAAACATCTATCAAATAGTTCCTGATTTTGTACTGCACAATTATGATGACGAGTTAATAATAACACTTAATTCATTAAATATACCACCGCTCAGAATAAGCAAAACTTACGAGGGAATGCTTAAAACGTTCCAATCTGATAAAGAAAGCGTAAAAAGAAACAAAGAGACTATTAATTTTGTAAAAAACAAACTTGACTCCGCCAAATGGTTTATTGATGCCATTAAGCAAAGACAAAACACTTTGCTGAACACTATGGAGTCTATTCTCAAATATCAGCTTGAATTTTTCAAAACAGGCGATGAATCAAAACTTAATCCAATGATTTTGAAAGATATTGCTGAAAAAACTAATCTGGATATTTCTACAATTTCAAGAGTTGCAAACAGTAAATATATTCAGACTCCTTTTGGTATATATCCTCTGAAATTTTTCTTTTCAGAAGGAATGGAGAACAGTGATGGCGAAGAAGTATCAACCAGAAAAATTAAAAAAATTCTAAAAGAAGCTATCGAACAAGAAGACAAAAACAAACCTTTAACCGACGAAAAATTAGCAAAATTACTTCAGGATAAAGGATACTTGATTGCACGTAGAACTGTTGCTAAATACAGAGAACAGATGGGCATTTTGGTCGCTCGATTAAGGAAAAAAATATAATTTTATTTTCAGAATGAAAAAAAGCATTTTAAATCTCCTCTGGTGGTTTGCAACTCCATATATACTTTGTTTTTTTTTACTAATTATCTTTTTAGACAACTCCCCTCTCTTTGATATAATTAATTATTTGAAACTTAACATTATTCTGGTTTTTATTCCAATAGTAATATACTGGTCATCAGGAATTTACCTAGCAAAGGATTTCCATAAAAGAGAACAAATTTCTATTTGGATATTTATAACTGTCAGCATTTACAGCTTTTTATATGATATTATATTCTTAGACAATTGGTTGATAATCATTTATTTAATGTTTGTTTTTGCAATTATTGAGTTTTTAATAATTTCTTATACAAAATTAAATCAGTACATACAGCTTATTGCCTCTTTTCTTGTAATAATTGTTTCAACTATGCTTTTTATAAATAAAGATTTTTATATCTGGATTGTTGTAACTTTGATTTTATCAGGTGTTTTAATTTTTCTTTTTATCGAAAATAATATAGATAAACCGAAAAATATTCTGTTTTCATATTTAGCCGGATTATTAGCTTCTTCTGCATTGTTTTTTATTTTGCAGTTTATTGTACAAAAAAGTATTTTTGAACTTTTGAAAAAAATTATGTTAAGATGAATTATAGTTTATCCGAATTTTCAAAAATTATTGATGCTGAAATAATTGGTAATTGCCAAGAGAAGAATATCCAAAACATAATATTCGACAGTAGAAAAGTTATATCTTCTGATATTGCTGTTTTTTTTGCCTTTGAAACCTCCAAAAACGACGGTCATAAATATATTGAAGAACTTATTAATAAAGGAATAAAAATTTTCGTTGTTCATAAAAAATTTACCTTTTTTGAAAATCATAAAAATTGTTGTTTTTTAATTGTCAATAACACAATCGAAGCTCTTCATAAACTAGCTGTTTATCATCGCAAAAAATTTGACATTCCTGTGATTGCCGTAACAGGCAGCAACGGAAAAACTATTGTTAAAGAATGGTTTACAAGCATTGCCTCCGATTTCAGCAAAATACTTCAAAGTCCAAAAAGTTACAATTCACAGTTAGGTGTTCCTTTGTCGGTTTTAGAGCTTGACAAATTCTTTGAAATTGCATTTTTTGAAGCCGGCATATCTAAAATGGGCGAAATGTCTAAAATTGAAAAAATAATTCAACCCAAAATTGGTATTATTACTAATATCGGTGATGCTCATCAAGAAAATTTCGACTATATCGAACAAAAATTAAATGAAAAAATTCAACTTTTCAAAAATGCCGAAATAATTATTTACAACAAAGACAATTCTCTAATTGACAAAACATTAGCTCTCTCCTACCCTTTTAAACAAAAATTTACATTCGGTTTATCTGAAAATTCTGATTTAATAGTAAAAAAAATTTATAAAAATCATCTTCAAACAAATATTTGCTTAAAATATCAAAATATTGAATACGATTTCTCAATAAACTTCATAGACGATGCTTCAATTGAAAACGCTCTGACTGTACTCTCTGCTTTATTAGTTGTTTACAAAGATAAAACGCCCAACTCATTCGATTTAAGTAATTTATATCAAATAAAAATGAGACTGCAACAGATTGAAGGAATGAATAATTGCACGATTATCAATGATTCCTACAATTCTGATTTAAGTTCACTAAAAATCGCAATTGATGTTTTAAACGCACAGCAGCAACACAGCAAAAAAACAATTATACTGTCTGATTTAAACGAAGTCGGAAAAGACGAACGAACAATATATCAGACTGTTGCAAATTTAGTGAAATACAGTAATATTGACAGAATTTTCGGGATTGGTCAAAAAATCTCAAAATTTGCTGATTTGTTTAAAATTCCAAAAAGTTTTTACCCTGATACACATAGTTTTATATTAGATTTATTTCAGCAAAAATTTAATAATGAAACGATTTTAGTTAAAGGTGCAAGAAATTTTAAATTTGAAAAAATAACAAAAGAATTACAGTTAAAAAATCACAGAACAGTTTTAGAAATCAATCTAAACAACTTTGAACACAACTACCAATATTTCAGAGAGTTACTGAAACCTGAAACCAAAATTATGGTTATGGTAAAAGCTTTTTCTTATGGTAGCGGCTCTTACGAAATAGCAAATTTTTTGCAACTCAAAAATGTTGATTATTTGGCTGTAGCAATTGCCGACGAAGGCATTGAACTTAGAAAAGCAGGTATAAAAACACCAATTTTGATTCTTAATCCCGACACTGATAACATTGAAATTTTTAAAACTTATTCTTTAGAGCCTGAAATATACAATTTCAGAATGCTCGAAATATTTTCTAAAAAAATCGGCAACATTAAAAACGAAAAATTTCCTGTTCACATAAAAATAAATACAGGAATGAACAGACTGGGTTTTTCGGAAGACGACATCGAAAAATTAATAACATTTTTCAAACAGAACAACAATCTTTTCATAAAATCTGCTTTTTCTCATCTTGTTGGTAGCAGCGATTCTAAATTTGACGATTTTACAATAAATCAGGCAAAACTTTTTGAAAAAATCACATCTGTGCTAAAAAAAGAACTAAGTTACAATTTTATAAAACACATAGCAAACTCTTCGGCAATTGAGCGTTTTCCAGATTTTCATTTAGATATGGTCAGACTTGGAATTGGCTTATATGGAATAAGTTCATCTACCAAAAATTTTCTGAAAAACATCAGCACTTTAAAAACAAGAATCATTCAAATTAACAATGTAAAAAAAGGCGATTCTGTTGGATACGACAGAACCTGGTTTGCTCAAAAAGACTCAAAAATTGCTACTCTGCCCATTGGATATGCTGATGGACTTAGCCGTAAATTAAGCAACGGAGTAGGGAAGGTGAAAATTAATAATTCTTTTGCTCCTATTGTAGGAAATATATGTATGGATTTGACTATGATTGACATCACAGAAATTGATGCCGGAGAAGGTGACGAAGTAATTATTTTTGATGAGGAATATACAGTTTCTGACATTGCAAAACTTCTCGGAACGATTCCTTATGAAGTTCTAACTTCAATATCACAAAGAATTAAAAGAGTTTATGTTTGGGAATAAAAATCTATCTACATTTTTTTTGCTATTGCAATACTTGCAACGCTGATATTAGTGTTTTCAATCTTTTCAATTTCTGCCGCCAATGATTCAATTGTTGCTCCGGTTGTTAAAACATCATCAACTATCAAAATATGCTTATTTTCGAGATTTTCCGGATTTTTAACCTCAAAAATATTTTTGACATTATCCCAACGTTCTATTTTCCCTTTTTTTGTTTGTGTCTCTGTAAAAACAACCCTTTGAATTGAATTATCATCAACCGGTTTGTTTATTATCTGATTTATCCCTCTTGCTATTGCCTCACTTTGATTATACCCGCGTATTTTCTTTTTTGCAGGGTGGAGTGGGATAGGGACTATTACATCAAAATCAGACATATCATTCTTCAACAGTTCCTGACCCAAATAAATTCCAAGTTCTGTACCAACTTCTGGTTTTTTTCCATATTTCAAATTATGCAAAAGTTTTTGTAATCTGCTACTTTTAACGAAATAACACAAAGAAAAAGCTTTCTCAAACCTGAAACGACCTAAAAGAAGTTCACTGACTAAATTTTTTCGGGAATTGTTGAAATATGTGTATGGAAGATTATTCAGGCAGTCTGTGCAAATATGACGTTCACCGCTGACGAGCGGATTACCGCAGCCGGGGCAGTAGTCGGGATAAAACAAGCCTATAACCGATGAACCAATTTCTTTTATATTTTTCCACATTTTTTGCACAAAGACAAAATTAAATTTTTTATTCTTTGTAAAAAAATCTACTTTTGACTACGATATTTAATTAAAACTTTATAAAAATGGAAGATATTGAAAATAACACTGAAAATCAAAAACTTACATTAACGGAAGAAGCCGCAGATTATTTACTCTCAACTGCTAAATGGTCTAAATTTTTAGCTATTTTAGGATTAATTTTTACGGCTCTTATTATTATTTTGTCTTTTTTTGCGGGGGCAATTTTGAAAGCATTAGGAGAATATACCGGTTATACTAAAATGGCAAACGGTTTCCTGACAGTTATATACCTCTTTGTTGGTGTTTTATATATTTATCCGCTTATAGCTATGTTGAAATTCTCAAATTTTGCAATTCTTGCTGTCCAGCAAAATAGTTCAGAGCATCTTACAGAATCATTCAGAAACTTAAAAGGAACATACAAATTTGTTGGAATTCTCACAATTATTGGCTTGGCTTTTTATGCTATAATAATATTTTTTGCAATAATCGCTTCAATATTTATTTAAAATGGAAGAAGGTTTTATAAATTGTACTTTTTGTGGAGCAACAAACAAAGACACAAACGAACGTTGTTTTTCGTGTAATGCTCCTCTCCCGAAACGTTCACAATTATCTGACAAGGACAAAGAAAGTTTGTCTAATTATATCAACAGTATCAATCAAATGCTTAAATCATCATAGGAAAAAGGCTACAGTAAACTGATACCAATATTTCTTATTTTGTCTGTAATTGCAATTGCATCAATTATTCTGATATACTTTTTGTTTTTTAAAGAACATCGCTCGTTATTCTGGTGGATTTCTGTAAGTTGGTCTTTTGTCTTATTCTTCGTTTTCGGTTTCTATGTTACATTGTTTCAAAATAAATCGATGGCTAATGAATTTAAAATAAAAATCAGATACGAAATTAAGGAATACCTCAATCAAATGCACTTTACAGAAGCTGATTTTAAAACAACCTCATCTGAAACATTAAAAAAAGAAGAAGCATTGATTAAATTTTTACCTGATTTATAAAAATTTGAATAAAATGCGAATTTAAGAGTTGAAATTCTACTGGCAGGTGGAAAACATCTGCCAGAGGCAAATTGCCTCAATCATGTGTTTTCACCTGATTGCAAATATATACAGAACAAGTTGATATTCAACATCATATTTTAACTCTTAATTCGCAAATAAAATCTATTTTATAAAAACGCCATCATTTTTTTCTGCTAGCATAGAGTAGTTCTTAAAGTTCTTAAAGTTGAAAGCCTGCCCTGTAAGGGTCTATAAAGTATTAGCATTTGATATTCAACAAATTAACTTTAAGAACTTTATTAACAGACACTAGTATATCTAATTCGGATTTGCAATCCGAATTTATAATTAGTTTAAATAGTGCTTTCGGGTTGTAAATCATTATTGTCCGAAACCTTATTTAGTGATTTGATAACTATGATTAAATCTTATTAAAAAGTTCATAAAAATGGCTACAGTGCAAAAACACATGTCCATAGTCCTGCTGGAAGCAACTTGTTTGGATTATAAGTAATGTGACTATAAA
>DYKL01000187.1 GCA_020722645.1 Acetofilamentum sp.
ATACCAAACATTAAAATTTGTTACCAACATTCTTTAATAAAAGAGCCAAAAATATTACCTACATAACTTCTTGATTTTAAATTTTTTCGCAAGATATATTTTTTTTTGATTACTAAAAAAATATTAGCCAAAAAAATTTTGTCTTGCCTACGTTTTTTTGTTAAAAATGCATGCATCACTTGATATTACTGCAATAGACCCAAATTTAGCCGGTGAACTTCCGATATAAGGTGGAATTTACCACCACCATTAGTCATATTGGAAATATCTTGCTTGAACTTGTCCTGTAAGGATCTTATTATTTTTAAAATTTAAAAATTCCTAAGTGCAATTAATTGTTCATTGTTCTTAATTGAACATCAGGCTATTAATGCAGGCATTTGCTTCCAGCAGGACTATTTTACGTGGAATTTACCACCACCCCCAGTCATATTGGAAATATACTGCTAGAATTGAAAATAACTGAAGTTTCGCACTTGAATTAAATAGTTGAATTTAAAAATATTTAGTGCTTGAAAGAAAACCGCTTGTGTCAAAAAGAAAACGTCAAGAACAAGGCTTTCGCAGATAAAAAAAACGGAGTTTACTTTTGTAAATGAGTATTTTTTTATCAAGAATAACGCAGTTATTGGCGTTTTCTTACAGACACTATTTAGCTTATATTTTGATACCACAAAGTTGTACAGAGTTATAAAGTCCTTTGTGATACTATGTGATTAAAATATTTTCTGATAAAATTGTTTCCATACATTTTTTGGAATTATTAACTTATTGATAATCAATATTTTAATTTGTTTTTAGTTTTGTAAATATCTGTTATATTGCATATTAGATTTAATGCGAGACTTCAGTTAATTATTTGATGATTTGTAAATTAGAATTCTTCTTTTTTTAAGATTGTAAAATAAAGTAATAATTTTGCCAAATATACTTTTTTTGTATTTTTGCCGAGTTATAAAATATTTTATGAATATTCTTTCTTTAAAAATAAATAATTATAAAAATATATCAGATTTACATATAGATATACCCGAAAAGATAATATGTCTGGTAGGTAATAACGGAGCCGGAAAAACCAACTTTTTAGATGCAATTCACTATTTGTCAAACACTCGAAGTTATTTTAATCATATTGACCAGCAAAATATTAAATACAACGAAAATTTTTTTCATATCGAAGGAAAATTCAAACGGTTAAATGAAATAAACCTTGTAAAATCAAGTTTTTCATTAGAAAGAGGTAAAGTTGTTAAATTAGACGACAAGAAGCATAAGAAATTATCAGAACATTTTGGAATGTTTCCGGTTGTTATTATTACTCCTTATGATATAGATTTAATATTAGATGGCAGTGAGTTAAGGAGAAATTTTATTGATTCAGTTATTTCGCAATATGATAAAGATTATTTGCACAATTTAATAAATTATAAAAAAATATTACTTCATAGAAATTCATTACTTAAAAATTTTGCAGAAAAAAATTATTTTGACAAAGAAAGTTTAGAAATCTGGGATTATAAAATAATAAAAATTTCGCCTGAAATACACAAAAGCAGAATGGTATTTTATAACGAATTTGTACAGATATTTAAGGAGTATTATCTTAAAATTTCGGGTACTGATGAGAAAACAGACATTCAGTTTAAGTCAGATTTAACGGAAGATTCAATTGAGAATATTTTAAACAAAAATATTAAAAAAGATATAGCTTTTCAAAGAACAACGGCTGGGATACATAAAGATGATTTAATTTTTACTATCGACAATCAACAATTGAAGAAAATGGCTTCTCAGGGGCAACAGAAAACTTTTTTGACAGCTTTAAAATTTGCCCAGTCCAATTATATTAAAAGGCATACAGGATTCAGACCGGTTTTGTTGCTTGATGATATTTTTGACAAATTAGACGCAGAACGTGTAAAAAACGTTGTTAATTTAGTGTCTGATGATCATTTTGGTCAGATTTTCATTACACATACAGATAAAGAAAAACTCGAAAGAATTATCAGCCCCGCTAATGTTCCTTATTCTATCATTGAAGTTAATAAAGGTCAATTTGAACAGATGTTATAAAAAAATATTATATGATAAAAAATCAATTTTTGATATTCGTTATAGTTTTTTTGTTTTTAAATGCTTGCAATGAAAAGACTACCCCAAAACCTGATGCATATTTCAGAATCTCCTTGCCAGAACACGAATATCAGTTGTATGAGTCTGAAGATTGCCCGTTTAAATTTGAATTTCCTGTTTATTCTAAAATTTTTGATGACAATGAAACACAAAGCGAAAAGTGTTGGAAAAATATAAAATTCGGAAGATTTAACGCATCAATTCATGTTACCTTCAAGCCTGTTGATAATAATTTAGACTCTCTTTTAGAAGATTCCTATACTTTGATATATAAGCATACAATCAAGGCAGATGCAATAGAAGCCAAAGATTATGCAAATGACAGTTTGAAAGTTTATGCTACTTTTTATGATATTACCGGAAATGCTGCGAGTCCTATGCAATTTCATATAACCGACAGTGTGAATTATTTTTTCAGAGGTTCGTTGTACTTTAATTCTGTTCCTAATGCTGATTCTTTGGCGCCTGTAATTGTATTTTTAAAGGAAGATGTTTTTCATATAATTGAAACATTTCAATGGAAGTAGATGATATTACCGACATTTCAGGTGTCCGCACCTGAAATTTACCGACATTTCGGGTCTCCGCACCTGAAATTTACCGACATTTCAGGTCTCCGCACCTGAAATTTACCGACATTTCAGGTGTCCGAACCTGAAATTTACCGACATTTCAGGTGTCCGCACCTGAAATTTCAAAAGTTTAAACCAAGACCTAAATTTTCTTTATGATAAGTAATAGAACAAAATTATTTGTAGATTGATACATCTGTAATTAACTGAAATTAAATACTTTATAAACTATAACTATACACTTAAAACTGACAACTTATTTATGTTAGTTGAATCTTTTAAATATTTTGACGCTGAAATCTTTATTTGGAAACTTACCGAAGACTTGGAAGAATTGTATCTGCAAATATACAAATTTCTTAAAAAATGCGAGTTAGAAGATTTTGAAAAAATAAAATCAGAACAACGTAAAAAAGAATGGTTAGCAGTTAGAATTTTGTTGAAAATTGCAACAAACCGGCAAAATAAATTTCAGGTTTTTTACAATGATTCCAAAAAACCATCTTTGGAAGGCTACTATATAAGTATATCACACTCAGTAGATTATGTATGTGTTATGGTGAGTAAAGATAAGATTTGCGGCATAGACGTCCAACAAATAACTGATAAAACTCTAAAATTAAGCCATAAGTTTTTATCTGATTCTGAAATTAAAAAATTTGGCAATAACGATGTTAAAATAGCAACATTATTATGGAGTTTGAAAGAAACAGCTTTTAAAATTTATTCTATAGGAAATTTACCTTTTATTGAAGGAATAAATATAGTTGAAATTAATGAAAATTCGGCTGAAATTTTACTTAAAAACTATATAAATATAAAAGCTAATTACAGATTCATAAATGATTATTGCTTAACATACGCAATAGCAGATGATAAACCTTTATATTTTGACCGCAACAATTAAAACATCGTCTATTTGTTTATATGTTTTGTTTGTCTTAACATTAGGTGTTTCTATCCATTCAAAAAATTTGTCTTTTAATATTTTTTGCTGTTCATTAAGATGGGTATTATATAAATTGATAAAAAGTTGTTTGAGATTTCTAATCATAAATTTTTGACCTTTTTCACCCCCGAATTGGTCTGGATAGCCGTCAGAAAAAATGTAAAATGTATCGTTTTTCAGGGCTTTGAATTTTATTTGTGTAAACGATACTTCATCTTTTAAATGAACTCCAATAGGCATTTTATCGGCTTTAAATTCGAAGAGAAAAGCATTTTCGTTTTCGTTCGATTTGCAATCTAAGACAGAAAATTCTTCGATACTGTTGTTTTTGTCTCTAACCAAAACAAGCGGATTATTAGCACCTGAGTACATAACTTCGTTGTTTTCAGCGTTGTAAATAATCAAAGCTAAATCCATTCCGTCTTGTGTTTTAGCGTGTTCGTCTTTTTGATGGAGTGACTTGATAATGTTTTTTCTGAGCAGGTTTAAAATCTCAAATGCTTCATAATTAGGATATTTTTCAATTATTTCGTTAAGGAGTGATACTCCCAGCATACTCATAAAAGCTCCCGGAACTCCGTGTCCGGTGCAGTCTGCGGCTACAAAATAAAATCTTTGTTTGTTTTCTCTGAACCAGTAGAAATCTCCGCTTACAATGTCTCGTGGCATATATAAAATGAAATATTCTGAAAATGCTGATTCTATTGGTGTTAAAGGTGGTAGTATTGCTCTTTGTATTCGGCTTGCATAATGAATGCTGGCATTTATGTTTTGACTTTTTTCTTCAATCTCTCTGTTTTTTTCAACTAATACATCTCTTTGAGCTTCTATTTCGTCTCTTTGAGCTTCTATTTCTTCTTTTTGTTGTTCTAATTCGGCATTTTTTTGTCTGATTTCTGCTGTTCTGTCAAGAACCATATTTTCTAATCGTATGTTTTCCTTTTTTAATTTTCTGGTGTACCATTTAACAATTAAAAATACTGCTAAAGCTGTAAATATAATGTAAAAAATGAAAGCAATGATTGTTCTGTACCAAGGCGGTAAAATTGTAAATGAATAAGTTGCTTCTGTCCCTTCAATACCGTATTTATTTTTTGATTTTACCCTGAAAATATAATCTCCTTCGGGTAAGTTTGTAAATACAAATTTTGTTTCTTTTGTCCATTTGGACCAATCTTTATCAAAACCTTCTAAAAAATATGAATATTCGTTTGAAAACTCGTCTTCAAAAAAGCTGGCAGACCATTCAAAAATGATAGTATTGCAATTATATTTTAAAATGTTTTTATACTCATCGTTTTGAATTACAGAAGGAATTAAGATGGAGTCATTTTTATCATTCAATGAATAAAATGTACCGTAAAAAAGTATGGAATCGTTTTTTAAATATACTTTTCTGATAAGTGTTTGGTGTTTTTGTTCGTAATTTTTATGATATTTTGTGTCGTAAGTATAAACTGCATCGGGCGTTCCAATCCATAAAATCCCTTCTTCATCATAATATAAAGCATGAATACCTTTGAAATTTGGTCTTTTATATGGTTTTCTGTTTATTTTGTCTTCATTTTCAAGAGATATTTGTATGATATTTTCGTATTTGTCTTCTGAAAAACAACTTAACCAAATATTATTTTCGCTGTAAACTGATTTATAAAAGCCGAATTTTCCGGAGCTAAATTCTTTCCCAAATTCTTCGAACTTAATAATAGAATCATTTTCCCATTGGTATGTATAAAGCCCTTCCGGTGTTGCAAAAATTGGCTCATCTTTATAAAGATTTATTACTATATCTTTCAAATCAGGGAATCCTTTTTCTGAACCATAATAAACATAATCAGAATCTCCGGTAATTTTGTAAACTCCTGAATATGAAGTTCCCAACCATATAGTATTTGAATTTTCTTCGCAAATTGAACGAATGTCCTGTTCTATTCTATATTCGTTTTTTAAAATCCAGTTGTTTCCGTTAAATTCCAGAATATAAAGTGAGTTATCTAATCCTACGTATAAAATATTTTTATTATAACGTGACACTTGAAAGGATTTAACTGAAAAGTCGCTTTCTTCATTTTTATTGTTAATAATTAGTTTTTTGCTTAGATTTTCTTGGACATAAAATATTCCGAAATTAGTACCCACAACAAGTTTTTCTTCATTGTTTTCTATAATTTTAGTAAAAGTCCAGCATTCTATTGTTGGGTTATCTTTCTGAAGTTCTGTTTTTTTGAAAAAAGGTAAGTCGTTTTGGTCATAATTAAGGTAATAAACACCTACGTTTGTTGCAAAATATATTTTATCTTTATATTCAATTATGTCATATACACTTCCTTCGTATCCAAATGATTTATCAAAATATCGGAAAGGTGAATAAAACTCAATTTTTGAAATTCCGTTATTTAAAGCTGCCCAAATAGGTTGAAAAAATGTATTTTTTGTATCATATATGGTATTATCCATTATTTTTTCTTCTGATGATAAAATATTTATTATGTTAAATTTTTCATCAGTTATAATTAGCCCTGAACTATTTGTTGAAAAAGCAAAATGATTGTTTCCTATTTTGGAAGCATTTAAAATTACGGATTTTTTTAATATTTCATTTGTAAAAGATGGTATTGATATTTGAAGTGTATCAACACCATTTGTTTTGTTGAAAATATAAATTCCACTGAGATATGTTGCTATTAAAATATTTTGTTCATCTATTTTTACTAAGCCGGTTATGTATTTTTCAGCAAAATAATCTGAATTCAGAAAATTCTGAAAAATTTCGGAATTATATTTTAGCAGTCCGTCTAAATAATTTCCCAAGAAAATATCATTATCTGAAACAAAAAAGAATAAATTTCCCTTTTTGTCATAACTATTGCCTACAATTGTTATTTTTTCGTAATCATACTTAAACAGATAATTAATTGAACCAAAGTAAACTGCATCAGAGGTCGTATAAACTTTCCAGACATCATCAAAATTTCTGAAATTGGAATCAATTAGTGAAGTCAGTGAATGATACTTCAATTCACCTGATTTATTTGGAGCTAAATACCCTAACTCGTTGAAAGCACCAACAAAAACGATACCGTTAGAGTCAAGTGCCAATGACAACACGCGTGAACTGTTGGGTAAATCTATTTGTCGCCAGTTTACTCCATCGTATTCCAGTAGCCCTTTATTATTACCAAAATATAAAACTCCTCTGTTATCTGAAATAACTGCCCAGTTTTGTGTTTCGCCTGAGTATGTTTCAGCAGAATAGTTTGTTATAAAAGGGATACCGTATTTATTTATTTGACTGTTTAGACTTAATGCTAAAGTCAGAAATAATATAAAAAAGATTCTTTTAATCAATAGTTCGGCATATTTCATAGTAATTTGTTAATATTCAGCGAATTATGTTT
>DYKL01000663.1 GCA_020722645.1 Acetofilamentum sp.
AAATTTATTGCTGACTTTTTTGAAAAAAATTACGGATTTTTAGGAAAAGTTACGGGTTAATATAGGAAGTTCGGTTGCCGTTGGCATCGTAGGTATATTCAACTTTCGAACTATTTATCCATTGGCTTGTTGAGCTGTCCCAAGCAACATCAATCATTGAATCTAATCGTTGTGTTTGGGAGTTTGGTGATTTTATCGCCGGTTTATGCACTTTTTCAACTCTCAAACGTTCCAGTTCTGTTTGCGGTTCCAATCTGTTTAGATGTTTACGGTCGTGATTGGTTAATAAACTCTGTCTCACAATCTTGTGCGATTGTGCCATTGCCGATAGTGCTATCATGCAAATTAAAACTAATGTTAATAATTTTTTCATAATAAAAATTTATTTAAAAATGTTACCTACTCGTATCGCTTTTCGGTATCCGCGTTAAATTTTACTTGTCAAGTTTTACAACGTTGTTTTTTTTCTTGCTTACTTTGATGCAAAGATAAAACTTTACTATTAAATTGCAAAGGATTTTCTTTAAAAATTTACTTTAAGTGATTTTGTGTCGTCATTAGCTTCGCTGAGCACTTCGTGGTTCGGCAATACTCAAGTAAACTTGGTCTTGCACTCATTCCTAACAAAATTCAGGTTCAAGTTCAAACCCCCTTTAAGCAAAAGCTACGGGGCAGGCATTTTTCAATGACGTTAATAGGTGCTTTTACATTTAGTTCTTTTCGTAAACCAGAATGCCTTCCGGAAAGATTGTAGTTTATTAAAACGGAAGTTCAACTGCTAAATTTGGGTCTATTGCAGTAATATCAAGTAATACATGTATTTTTTACAAAAAAAACGTAGGCAAGATAAAACTTTTTTGGCTAATATTTTTTTAGTAATCAAAAAAAATAATATCTTGCGAAAAAATTTAAAAATCAGGATTTATGTAGGTAATATTTTTTATGACACTATTCTTTTATATATGATTGAGTGCCAAATGATTAGGTATGATTTTTTATAAAAAATTTCGTGAACATCCGTTAAAAAGTCAGTTAAATTGCTTTGCATTTCTTCGGTTCTTAATAAAAGTGTGTGTGTATAACACAAAATGGATTAACTTTGCCGACAAAAAAACAT
>DYKL01000188.1 GCA_020722645.1 Acetofilamentum sp.
CATTCGAAATCCCTAATATTTTTTAACATGATTATTAACTTTTCAATTCAATTTATCATAAAGCCTTATTTTTGAGTCTAATTCATTTTACTTCAAAAATAAGGCTTTAAAATTTGTTGGCAATCAGACAATAATAAATTAATTTTCAATTAAATAAAATGCATTCAATTTGTTTTTTTGCTCAAGTTTAATTGTTTTGTCCTTGATTATGTTTTTTATTGTATCATCAGTGTAATGTCTTATTGTTATTAAAGTCAGATTTGTATTATACTTAAAAATAAAAGTTTGTTTCAGATGATTAATAAAACCATCAAAACTGTTTGGGTTATAGTCAAAACACAAGGATAAGTTCAACGCCGTGTTTTGCATCAGGTTTATTTTAATTTTAAAAAGATTCAAAATAGAAAAAACCTTTTCAAAAATAATTTCATCAATAAAATCAAACTCTTTTGTGCTCAGAGTAACCAAAACCTGATTTATTTTAAATATTGTAATCGGAACCATTGGTGATATTTTATGAGCAAAGTTGCCAACTGTTGTTCCGGTTGAATTTTTATTAACAAAAGATTTCACTATTAACTTTACATTTTTGTACATTATTGGTTTGGCTGTTTTGGGGTGAATAACCTGTGCCCCGTAATAAGCAAGCTCGGTTGCTTCTCGAAAAGAAATCTCATTCAATTTTACTACGTTATCTGTAATTTTCGGGTCTGCATTATAAATACCTTCCACATCTTTCCATAAAACAAGTTCATCTGCTTTTAGTGTGCCGGCAATTATTGAGGCTGTATAATCAGAACCTTCTCTGCCTAATGTTGTTGTTTGTTTGTCTGAGGTAGAACCAATAAATCCCTGTGTTATGAATACTTTGTTTTTTGAAAAATCCAAAAATTTGTTTATTGCTGTTTCGGTTTGATTAAAATTTACATTTGCTGCCCTAAAATTGTTGTCTGTAATTATTATTTTTCTTGCATCAATAAGTTCGTTTTTTAAATTGCAGGAATTTAAAAAACTGCTTAATATTAATGAAGAAATAAGTTCTCCGTAAGATATTATCGCGTCATATTTTTTGTCATAATTTTCAATTGATTCGACTTTTATTAAATCATCTGATATCTGCGAAAAAATATTTTCAATTTCAGAAAATATTTGGTTTTCCTTATCAAAAAGTTCAGATACAATTTTTAAATGATAACTTTTTAAATTATTCAAATCATCTGAAAAATCAATTTTTTTGTAATATTTATTCAAAATGATTTCAAGATTATTTGTTGTTTTTCCCATAGCTGAAACAACAATTATCAGATTGTCTTTTTCTGCAATCGTTATTTCCAATGCGTTTTTCAAAGCTTCTGCTGATTTTACGGAAGCTCCTCCGAATTTATAAACTTTCATTTGTTAAAAGGAAATTATTTTAAAATATATTACTATTGCTAAATCAATCCGGTATAAAAAGTAAAGACGCAAAAATATTAAATAATCCGATATTTGTTAATCTAATCATTAAATTTTAAGGGAAAAAAAATATTAAAATCTTTTTTTATTTCTAAATATTTAGAATAATTTTGAAAAAATTTAGAAACTGTAATATATGTTCAGAAAAACTGTAGATACGTTAAATGAGTTTATTATCGAAAGACAAGCCGATTTTCCCTATGCAAAAGGTGAATTATCAAGGCTATTAACTCACATTGCCCTTGCCGCGAAAGTTGTAAATCGTGAAGTAAACAGAGCCGGATTAGTTGATATTCTGGGAGCTACCGGCGATGTCAATGTTCAGGGAGAGAACGTTCAAAAATTGGACGATTTTGCCAATGCCAAATTTGCCCTTGCTCTTAAAGGCAGTTCTGAATGTTGCGGAATTGTTACCGAAGAAAGTGATGAAATTATCAAATTTGACACTGATATGGCAAAAGACGGTAAATATATAGTTTGTATTGACCCTCTTGACGGTTCTTCAAATATTGATGTTAATGTTTCTATAGGAACAATTTTTTCAATTTATCGTAGAATTTCAAAACGCGGACATATAGCACAAATTGAAGATTTTTTGCAGGAAGGTACAAAACAGGTTGCTGCCGGTTATATAATTTATGGCTCTTCAACAATGATGGTTTATACAACCGGAAGAGGAATTAATGGCTTTACATTAGACCCCTCAATCGGAGAATTCTGTTTGTCTCATCGAAACATTCAGATTCCTTTGAACGGATATATAATATCAGTTAATGAAGGTAATTACAAACAGTTTTGTCCGGGAGTCAGAAAATACATCGATTATTGTAAAGAAATTGACGAAGAAACAAATAGACCCTACACTGCAAGATATATTGGTTCTTTGGTTGCTGATTTCCACAGAAATCTTCTTAAAGGAGGTATTTTTATGTATCCTCCTACTAAAAAACATACTCAGGGAAAACTTAGAATAGTTTATGAAGCTAATCCTGTTGCTTTTTTAGTTGAACAAGCCGGCGGAGTCGCTGTTGATCACGATGGCAGAAGAATATTAGATATTAAACCTGACGATTTACATCAAAGAGTTCCTCTTTATATCGGTTCAAGAAATATGGTAGAGACATTATTGGAATTTCTGGAAAAAAATGAAGAATAATTTTCCTTTATTTGTTCAACTTTAATTTTTTTATATTTGCAAATAAATTAAAACATTCCTAACAATGATAACCGGTAAAATAGTACAAATAATTGGTCCTGTGGTTGATGTTAGTTTTGATAACGTACAGGATTTGCCTAAAATTTATGATGCTTTGGAAATTCAAAGAATTAATGGTGAAAAATTGATTATTGAGGTTCAACAGCACATTGGTGAAGAAACAGTAAGAGCTGTTTCTATGGACTCTACTGATGGTCTGCAAAGAGGTATGCAGGTTTTATCTTTGGGAAAGCCTATTTCTGTGCCTGTAGGATCGCAAATCAGAGGTAGATTAATGAATGTTATCGGTAATGCTATTGATGGAATAAATCAATTGCAAAGAACAAGAGAATATCCTATCCACACCGAAGCCCCAAAATACGAAGATTTATCAACTGAATCTGAAATTTTGTTTACCGGTATTAAAGTTATTGACCTTATCGAACCTTATCTGAAAGGTGGTAAAATTGGTTTGTTTGGTGGTGCCGGAGTAGGGAAGACAGTTTTGATTATGGAATTGATTAACAACATTGCGAAAAAATATGCAGGTATGTCTGTTTTTGGTGGTGTTGGTGAACGAACTCGTGAAGGAAACGATTTGTTAAGAGAAATGCTCGAATCAAAAGTTCTTAGATATGGCGATGAATTTCTTAAATCAATGGAAAGCGGAGACTGGGATTTATCAAAAGTCGATTTAAAAGAAGTTATACAGTCTAATATTTCGATGGTTTTCGGACAAATGAATGAACCTCCCGGAGCACGTGCAAGAGTTGCGCTTTCAGCTCTTGCTGTTGCAGAATATTTCCGTGATGGTGATCAGGGTGAAGGTAATGACATTCTTTTATTTATTGATAATATTTTCCGTTTTACTCAGGCTGGCTCTGAGGTTTCTGCTTTGTTGGGACGTATGCCTTCGGCTGTTGGATATCAACCAACTTTGTCTTCCGAAATGGGTGAACTTCAAGAAAGAATCACTTCTACAAAAAATGGTTCTATTACTTCAGTTCAGGCAATTTATGTTCCCGCAGACGATTTGACAGACCCGGCACCTGCAACTACTTTTGCCCACTTAGATGCAACAACCGTACTTAGCAGAAAAATATCCGAATTAGGTATTTACCCCGCTGTTGACCCGTTAGATTCTACTTCAAGAATATTAACACCAGAAATTGTCGGTGATGAACATTACAATTGTGCCCAAAACGTTAAACAAATATTGCAGAGATACAAAGAATTACAGGATATCATTGCAATATTAGGTATGGAAGAACTTTCGGAAGAAGATAAACTTGTTGTTCACAGAGCAAGACGTGTTCAAAAATTTTTGTCTCAGCCTTTTCATGTTGCGGAAGCTTTTACCGGAAGAGCCGGTGTCTTAGTTTCAATTGAAGATACAATCAAAGGTTTTAATATGATTTTGGAAGGAGAACTTGATAGATATCCCGAAGATGCTTTTTATCTTGTCGGAACAATACAGGAAGCTATTGAAAAAGGTGACAAAATGATGAAAGATGCCGAAACTAAATAAATTTGATTGTCTGTTTACGAAGATTAAAATTCTAAAAATTCAACACAAATTATGCAAATTGATATAGTTGCTCCAAATAAAGTTTTATATTCAGGCGAAGCTTATTTGATTCAAGTTCCGGGGGTTTTGGGGTGTTTTGAAATATTACACAACCACGCTGCTATTTTATCTTCCCTCGAAAGCGGTCGCATCAAAGTTATTACTCATTCGGGTGAAGAACATTTTTTTTATATTAAAAACGGATTTGTAGAATGTAAAAACAATAAAATAAATGTAATTGTAAATACTTAAAAAAATTTGCCATGAAAAAGGGCTTTTGTTTTTAATAAAGTTACATTTTGTTTCAGAAATTATTAATTTATAAAAAATATCAATGAAAAAGATTTTACTTCTTATTCTTACCGTTTTATCGGTTTCTGCATATTCTCATAATATTAATTTTGATGATTATTTTATCGGAAAAACTTTAAGATTAGACTATATTCAAGCAGGTAACAGTGAAAATAACATAATTTATTTTGAAAAAATCAAGCAAGAGCCTTTTTGGGGCGGCTCTCATAAAAATCTTATTGATACTTTCAATTATGGAGAGTACAGAGTTATGATGTATCACAAAGAAACCGGTAAATTGATATATTCTCGTGGTTACGCTACTTTGTTTCAAGAGTGGCAAGCCACACCGGAAGCAATGGTTGTTAATAGAAGTTTCTACGAAAGCGTTGTTATGCCTTTCCCTAAAAGTACCTGTTTTGTCACAATTGAAAGAAGAGATGAAAAAAATAATTTTGTTGAAATTTTTCGTTATGAAGTAAAACCTAATGATATTTTTATAGAAAAAGATTTAAAATATAATTTTAAAACATACAAATTAGTTGATAACGGCGATCCGGCAATCAAAGTTGATATTGTATTTCTTGCCGAGGGATACCAACAAAACGAAATGGAAAAATTTCAACAAGATGTTAAAAGGCTTACTGACAGTCTTTTTCAGTACGAACCTTTTAAATCTCACAAAAATGATTTTAATATTCATTTAGTTGAATCATTCTCAAAAGACAAAGGTACTGATGTTCCGGGGAAAAATGTCTGGAAAAACACAATATTTAATTCAAATTTTTATACTTTCGGAACCGAACGTTATCTGACAACAAAAGATTTTCAGACTGTCAGAGATGTTGCTGCATTGGCACCTTACGACCAGATTTATATACTTGTGAATACACCTATGTACGGAGGTGGCGGAATTTACAATTATTATAATCTTTGCGTTTCTGACCATCCTGCCGCACCAATGGTGCTTGTCCATGAATTCGGACACGGATTCGGAGGTCTGGCAGACGAATACTGGACTTCTGATGTCGCTGTTGAAGAATATTACTCAACCGATATAGAACCGGCAGACCCAAATATTACAACACTTGTGAACTTTTCATCAAAATGGGCTGATATGGTCGATAAAAATACGCCTGTTCCAACTCCTGCTACAGAAAAATATATCAATACTATTGGCGTTTTTGAAGGTGGAGGGTACATCGAGAAAGGTGTTTACAGACCACAGCAAAATTGTATTATGCGTTCGTTAGAATACCCTTTTTGCAAAGTTTGTCAAAGAGCTTTGGAAAAAATGATATTATTTTATTCGGAATGATTTTTGTTAATAATTACCTTAAATCCGTAAGTCTATACTTATATATCTGAAATTCAGCCATGTGAAAACACCTGACTGGTGCAAACTACATGTTGCAGGTGTTTTCACCTGCAACCACTTACGAAAAGACTTGCGGATTTAAGGAATTATTCAATTTTATTTTTGAAATTTTGATTACTTTGCAGTATTTAAAAAATGTGTTTTTAAAGAAAATATGCTAAATTTAGACAAAATAAAGATACTCATTATAAATGGATAAGTTAATAGAAAGCAATAAGTTAGAGAGTCCCGAAGTTTTATATAATGAAAAAAACAATACAATTTTCATTGTCGGGAATTCATTTATGGAGTTACCTCAGCCTTTTTATCAAGATTTAAGTTTAAAAATTGTTGAGTTTTTAAATGAATTTTTTCAAAAATCTACTCAAAGCATAAATTTGGCTATTTATTTGGAATACTTTAATACAGCCTCGTCTTTAAGTATATTAGAGTTTTTGCTGAAATTAGAAAAAAAATACCTTAAAACTAAACGACTAAATATATTTTGGTTTGAAGAAGGAGACGAAAATGGTGAAGATATTAAACCGGAAATAGCTTCAATAATAAAATTACCATTTAATTTTGTTCCTATTCACCCCGATGTTGATGATTTCAAAAGGTATGTTTTCACATATATTTATTAAAAAAAAAAATCTAAGTTTAAAACACTTAGAGTTTTTTTATGGACTATTTTTATTTTTATACGAAACCGTTATCAAAACGTTCAAATTAATATTTTTAGCTTTTTCGACTTTGTAATCATTATTGTCCGAAACCTTTTTAACCTGAATTATTCATATAATTCAGGAGTTATAAAGTTAAAAGTTTAAAGTTCATAAAGTTACAGGATTTTGTGGTTTTTAATTTAGCCCAAATTTGGGCTAATAAATATTAGAAAAAAATCGACATAACCTTTTGACTTTCAACTTTATAAACTTTCAACTCCACATTATTTATGAATAATGTGGGTTAATGATTTGATAAATATGGTTAAATCTTATTATAAAGGTACTAAAACTGACTGTTGAGTAAAAACACCGCGCCAATTGTCCTGATGAAAGCAACTTGTTTGCATTAACAGTAATATTTGGATAAAATCACATTGTACAATTAATTGCACTTTGTTAATGTCAATAGTTCGGTATATTTTGAAGTAATTCGTTAATATTCAGCAAATTGATTTT
>DYKL01000664.1 GCA_020722645.1 Acetofilamentum sp.
AACAACACAAATTATACTGATATTAGAATACTCAACAAAGATTATTTATATCTTTTAAATTGGAATAAACTAGTAAAAGTACAAATAAAAGATTTCATAAAAGTAGATAGTATATATACAAGTTCAAATTATAATGACAAATTGCCAAAAGAGGGTGGGTGTGCTAATAATATTCAGATAATAAATGACAAAATATATTATAGGGCGTTATTAGACAGTAACACAAAGGAAAATAACAATAACTATGTTGCAAAATATGATACAAATCTAAATTTTATAAACAACAAGTATATATATGCGCAGGGACTAGAGCGAGAAGCACAAATTACCGGTTTTGATTCATATTCTGATAATATTTTCATAGCCAATTCGACCGGATACTATACTGATGGTTTTCATTTTACAAAATTAGACACAAACCTGAATATTATTTTTCAGAAATTTTTTGAATTTAAAGATACATCAGAATTTGCATACATTTTTGAAGTATATGCCACGCATGATGGTGGAGCAATAGTAACAACAGGAGCAAATAACAGATTGATAATCTACAAATTAGATGCAGATGGCAATTTGCCTCTTTCGTTTGAAGAAGATACAGAGATAAAAGTCTCCAACTACTTAGTTTATCCAAATCCCGCATTAGATTTTATTAAAATAAAAAAAGCAATTCAAGTAAACGAAGCTGAATTTATTCTCTACAATTCTCTCGGGCAGATTGTTTTGCAAAAGACACTTAGCGAAAGCACTACGGAAATCAACATTTCTGCCCTGTCAAATGGTGTTTACGTTTACAATATTTTCGTTGATGGGAAATTGGACGATGAAGGGAAAGTGGTTGTGGAGTAGCCAAATTAAAGTGCATTGTGCATAGTTTATAGTGCATAGAGTATTGAATTGTTTCATTGTTGCATTGTTAAATTGTTAAATTGTTAAATTGTTGGCTGACACTTGTGGTGAGTGGAATTGTTGCATTGTTAAATTGTTGAATTGTTAAATTGTTGAATTGTTGAATTGGCTAATTATCACATTTGCTAATTGTTGTATTGTTAAATTTTTAATCTTTTTGACGAAAAATTTGGTAATTAGTTTTTTTTATTTTTATTTCGCAATACA
>DYKL01000665.1 GCA_020722645.1 Acetofilamentum sp.
GTCATCTATAAATATACCTATCAACTACAAAAATAAATTTATTTTAGGTTTTAACCATTCATCTATTGATGCCTTTTCAGCATAATTTGATATTTGATACAAGGTTGTCGCCTAAAACATTGCGTGAACACTACGCATTAAGCGTATGTTATTGACGCTCTAGTAGGCCGACAACCCTTTTCAAGATTTTTTACGTATTTCATCCTTTTATTATATGTTTCAAAAACGTATCTTTTATTGTCTTCAAATTTCCATAATATGGCTCTTTTGTTTTTAACACCCTCAGCGTTATTCTGGCAAGTTTTCTCGCTAACTTTATTGTTGCCACATGTTCAGGCTTACTCTTTTTATATTCAACATAATCAGATGCTAATGTATATCTACTATTTTTTACCACGTTTGCCATTTCTATGAATGACGTCCTTAAGTGTTTTGCAGATATTTTAATTAGAGGTCCGTGATATTCTTTCCCGCCTGATGCTGATGTTGACGGCGATAGTCCTACATAACTACAAAATTCTGATACGTTTTTAAATCTTTCTGCATCACCTATCTCTGCCTTCAGCACTGCTGCCCTGAAAAAACCTACCCCTGGTATTGTCATTAAAAGTTTTACTTCCTCTTTTATCTCTTTTTTACTATTTATGTATCTTTTTATTTTCTTATCATAATCCACTATTGTTTGTGTTAAAAAGTTTATTGTGTCGTTTAATTTCTCCAGGTTATATTTATCGGCTTTATTTAAATCTATCTTATTCATCTGTTCCTTTAACTTTTCTTTTATAAAACTTACTTTTTGCACACCGTAATTACTAAATATGTTCTTAATCTTTGTTTTAAAAGAACTTCTTTTATCAACATAATGTATTCTTGCCCTTATTAATGCTCTTAATTGCTGAATAGTCTCATCAGGTATATAGGAAACCTTTAAGCAGACCTTTTGAACCAAGCAAAGCAATTATAACGCAATCGTTTCTGTCGGATTTTTTTACAGATTCGGTTATTACTTTTAGTTTTTTCGGGTTCAGTAATTCAAACTTAAATTCCTTATCTTTCTGGCTTCTCCATAAATACTTCCAGTTAAACGTAGATTCGCAATATAATTCTGAATTCCTT